>CAYHRX010000073.1:0-10200 GCA_964359075.1 uncultured Chitinophagales bacterium | reverse complement strand
GGATTATTCACTGGTGTGGCACTACAGAGGGGCCGACCCGGAACAAGGACAGAAGCTTGCCGGGGAACTCATGGATCATCTTGTGAGCTATACGGCCAACATCGATATTCAAATCATGCGTGGGCACAAGGTCATCGAGGTCAGAACGGCGGGGGTGAGCAAGGGAACTGCAGGACAACATTTCCTTACCAAGGAGACGTTCGATTTCATTCTGTCGATTGGTGATGATTGGACTGATGAAGACTTGTTCGGCGTAATGCCTGAGTGGGCGTACTCAATCAAAGTAGGAGTCGCCAATACACGCGCACGATACAATCTGCGCAACCCCAAAGAGGTACTCAAGTTGTTAGATGCACTGACAAGAGCTTCCCTCGAAGTGCAGGGCGTTCCCGAAAGAAGCACACCAGCTACATAACGGCATTCTCGTGAATGCCATTCTCATCGTTCGACACCACATTTCTTGAGAGCAGGGAGTGTTTTGCATGCTGGGAAGTCTAACCTCTCTCTTTGGTTATGTCATCAGAGCAACCGATGGCGACATCGGAAACGTGAACGATTTCTTATTCGAAGATGACACATGGGTTTTGAAATACCTCGTCGTGAAGACAGGCGCATGGCTCCATGGTCGCAGGGTTCTCATAACACCAGCGGCCCTGGGCCAACCGGACTGGTCGTCGCATAGCCTTCCAGTGAAACTGACCCGAATAGAGGTGCAGAACAGTCCCGACATCAATGCTGACATGCCCGTGTCTCTTCAGCAACTGACCTTGCTGCACGAATACTACGGATGGCCTGCATACGCTGCAGGGACTGGATTTGCCTACATACCGATGGCTCCTCCGCAGTTCACTGAGCAAGAGAAAGAACAGCTTGCGGCAATAGAGAAAGCAAGTGATCCACACCTGCGCAGCGCTCGCCAAGTGACCGGTTACCGCATGCAAGCAATTGATGGCGGAATCGGTCATGTGGATGATTTCATTGTGAACAGCGCGTCCTGGGTGATATCTTCCCTTGTGGTTGATACCGGAAAGTGGCTGACCGGAAAGAAGGTCCTGATCTCACCGCAAGCGATCAGCGCAATTAGCTGGGGTGAAAGAAGGGTGCATGTTGACCTCACCACTGATGCTATAAAGAACAGTCCAGAGTATGATCCGACAACACTTGAACCTTCAGTATGAGGGACGACTCTACGATTATCGTGGCAGGCCAGAGCGATGATGCCAAATGAGGGTATATGCACGGTGACCCACTAGCGCCCGTCCTGCTGATACTCTTGATTGTGCTTGCCGCAGCCAAGCTCGGGAGTGAAATCTTTGAGCGCCTCGGACAGCCTGCAGTGCTTGGCGAATTGATCGTCGGGCTTGTTCTCGGGAACCTCGTTCTTCTCAACCCTGACTGGACACTCTTTGAACCTCTGCGCGCCGCAAACGTCACGGGAGGTTGGGCACTTATCATTGACAGCCTCGCACGTCTCGGTGTAATCCTGTTGCTGTTTGAGGTGGGGTTGGAATCCACTGTATCAGAGATGGCAAAGGTTGGCACCTCGTCATTGCTTGTAGCCCTGGTCGGCGTGATCGCTCCGTTCATACTTGGCTTTGGGGTGAGTTACTTGTTCATCAAAGAGGTCCCCGCTGATGTGCTCGTACATCTTCCGTCGGACTTTAGCGTAATGAACATACACCTGTTCATCGGAGCAACGCTTTGTGCTACGAGTGTGGGAATTACGGCACGCGTGCTTAAAGACCTGGGAAAGTTACAGACGAAAGAGGCAAAAATCGTCCTTGGTGCGGCTGTGATTGATGATGTGCTCGGATTGATCGTCCTAGCTGTTGTGTCAGCCATCGTCAGTGCTTCGATTACCGGTTCTGAAGTAGGCACGCTCTCGCTTGTGCGAATTGCAGGAACCGCGATCGGCTTTTTCGTCGTTGCCATTGCTCTCGGTGTTTTGGTAGTGCCTCGTATGTTGCACTACCTTGCAAAACTCAGGACAGGAGGCATGATGGTCATCTCCTCACTGCTTCTCTGCTTTCTTCTTTCGTGGTTGGCAGATGCAGTTGGCCTGGCAACAATTGTGGGCGCATTCGCGGCCGGACTCATTCTTGAAGAAGTGCACTTCAAAGAATTCAAAGAGACGATTCACCTGCACGAGTTGATTCGCCCCATCTCTACCCTGTTTGTACCCATCTTCTTTGTATTGATGGGGATTCAGGTGAGACTTGAAACCTTTGCAGATTCCAGCGTAATTGGCCTTGCTCTGGGATTGACCGTCGCTGCCATCATCGGCAAACAGATGTGCGGATTGGCTGTCGTGGAGAAACAACTGGACAGAGTAAGCATTGGCGTCGGAATGATTCCACGCGGTGAAGTGGGGCTCATCTTCGCAGGTATAGGGAAAGCACTTAACATCGTGGATGGTGCTCTCTACTCCGCAATCGTCATTATGGTTATCCTGACAACATTGATCACACCACCTCTACTAAAGCTCACCCTGTCTCGCCGGGATCGTCGAGCGGTTGTCTCACCGTGACAGTGGTACGCTCTGCGGTGAAAAAGAAGCAGAGAGCCGTGTCCGGCTTCTGTGACTTCTCGCTCCCACTCATAACTGTTGAAGACCCGACTGCTAGACGCAATCTACGCCCGCGCGTCTCTCCGGCAACCTCGGAGAGAATGTCTCTCACCCAGGGAGATTCTCCTTGTTCACCAGCGCAAGGAACGAATCGCCGGCCTATTCGCATAGAGGCTTCCACGCCTAGTTGTCGATGTATATCACCCATTAACTTCCGGTTTCTTAAGGTCTTACGAACGTGTCCTACGCGGGTACACGTTCTAAACACGTGTACCAATTGTTCGTTGTTTGGGACACGTTCTTTAGATGTGTCCCTGCGTGGTACCTGAACCCCAGGTTCACACTTTCGGGTGTTTTGCGAGGAGATCATACAACCGCACATTGATGAACAGCTTCTCCTTGCCAACCGGTTTGCTTCTCAAAACTCCCTTTTCTTCAAGCGCATTCAAGTATCGAGCAACTGCTTTGCGTTCGGCCAGTTTGTGCTTAACAAAGAAGGCCACCTTACAGTAGGGCTGGTGGAAGAGCAACTCGACAAGCTCACGCGAATAGATCTTCGGCAATTCTGCTCTCACTTTATCGACCATCTCATCCAACAGCGCTCGAATCCTATTCAGCTTGTTGACGGTATCGAGTGAGGTCTGTTCTATGGCATCCAAAATGTAGAGTATCCACTCCTCCCATGCATCGTCAGTCGTTACCTTGCGGAGCAACCGGTAGTATTCGATCCTGTTGTTAAGGATGTGGCGGCTGAGATAGAGAATCGGCAAGTCTTGAAGTCGTGCATGCAGCAAGTAGAGAACGTTCACAATCCGACCAGTTCGTCCGTTGCCATCATAGAACGGATGAATTGCCTCAAACTGATAATGCATAACTGCCAGCTTCACAAGAGGGTCAACGCCGCTATCCACATTCAACCACATTTCAAGATTCGCCAGCAACTCACGAATAAGCATCTCACCCGTTGGGGGAGTGTACATGACCTCTTTCGTGGCCTCATTGACAAGAGCAGTTCCGGGCAGCCTGCGAATGCCGGCATTGTTCTGGATGAGAGTCTCCTGAACCTCCAGAATGACGTTTGTCGTGATGAGCTTCTTCTTTCGGACGAGATCGTATCCCTTCCAGAGCGCCTCCCGGTAACGAAGGACTTCCTTTGTAGTCGGATCAATGTCCTTGAGACTGGAGGTGAGTGCCGTGTATAGTTTGTCTCTTGTCGTGACAATATTCTCGATCTCCGAACTGTCTCTGGCCTCTTCGAGAGTCAGGGTATTGAGTAGCAATGTCGGGTTGGGAATAAGCTTGATACTTCCCTTAAGTTCTCCCAGTGCCCCACGCGCAGAGATCGCCTTCTTCAGAACGGCCGTTGTCTCGACATTGACCGACGGTGGAAGTTTGGCGAGATTGTTGTACGGTTGTGTAGGATCGAAGCCCATCACAGACTCTCCAGATGGAACACACTCACTTGTTCGATGTCAGCAAGCCCACGAAAATGTAGAGGAAAAAATGAGAACAAGCAATTGAAACCGCCACCGTGGAAGAGAAGCCTGCCCGCCAGATTGTACCATGAGGCAGGCGGGCAATCTACGCCCGCGCGTCCTGTCCGGCAACCTCGGAAAGAACGCCTCTCACCCGCGGGAGGTTCTCCTTGTTCACCAGCGCAAGGATCGAATCGCCTGCTTGGAGCACCGTCCCCCCCGCTGGCACGATGAACTGCTCGTTGCGGATGATCAGGATGGTTGTGCTGATTTCTTTCTCAAGATAACATGCCTGCGGGAAAAACCAAGGTGTTGTCCTCTTTTGATCGTCATTGCGAGGAACGTTCCTCGTGACGAAGTCCCGCGTTCTGGATTCCGCTCTTGAGCGGGATTCTGAGAAGCGGAACAATCTCATCACAAACGGGATTGCTTCGCTCATTTCATTCGCTCGCAATGACTGCTCTTTCAACTTAGGACAGTACCAAAAACAAGTCGTTTGCAAGTCGGAACGCTTTTCCCCTTATTACCTCCAACCGATCATGATCATCAACATCTCCGTCTTCGAGCGCCTCTTACATCGTCTTCACCTGCTCCCCACACCGAGCGTTGACGCGTTTGGCAGCATCGTGTTCGGCAGGGCGTTGACGATTGCCGTGCGGCGCGGAGTGTTTGAAGCACTCAGCCGGACTCCGCGCACCGCGCTCGAACTTGCCGCTACTACCAATCTAAGCACGAAAGGCACTGAGTTGGTTCTCGAATCACTTGTTGTGGCCGGATATGTTTCTACGAGCGACACTAGGTATTCTCTCACCACCGAGGCGCGCAAGTGGCTATTGAAGGATTCTCCATTCTACATCGGCAACCTGATCCGATACTTTGAAACGCTGTATGAACGCTGGCGGTACCTTGAACACTCTCTGGAACGCGGCACGCCTCCGCAACGATACTATGAAAAGTTTACAGATGAAGATTGGCGAGTGTATGTGTATGGGATGCGGGACCTTGCGAGACTTCTGCTGGATGATGTTATGAAGAGGATTACCCTGACACGATCAGCCAAACGTCTTTTGGATTTGGGAGGGTCACACGGGCTGTACGCCATCGAATGTTGCCGCCGCTATCCAACGCTGACATCCACAATCGTTGACTTTGAGAAAGCATTACAGTATACCGGTCAGATTGTTCGCGAGGAGGGAGTGGGGAGCCGTGTACAGTTGCTTGCGGCTGACTTCCTGCACGCAGAACTCCCGCAACTTCAGGATTGCGTGTTGATGTTCAATGTCGTCCATGGTCTCACCGACAGTGAGAACGGGACGCTCCTCCAACGCGTCCTCGGCACATTGAAACCGGGCGGAAAGCTGTACATCCTTGATCAACTCCGAGAAGAGAAGCACCGGTCTGGCCTTGCGCAATTCATGCCGCTGATGGTGGGATTGAATTTGCTCAATGAGATTGGCGGGAACACGTACTCTTTCGACCAGGTGAGGAATTGGTGTGATGGCGCCGGAAAGGTGAGGCGGTTACGGCTCAGACTTCCCGGTGTAACGCTTGTTGAAGTTGTGAAGTGATTCTCTTCAGCGTGGGATCTCAATCGGCTGCTCGATTGCCAGCGTACCTGCCTTCAGGCGTACGATGTAGGACCCGGGGTGCAGTTGTCCCGCCACAACCCCGACAACAAAGGTTCCTGCATTCTGCATCCCGCTGGCGAGTGTCAGCGTAGATGAATCCCCTTGCTGCTCAATCACCTGAAGCAACACACTCGCGCGAGTCGCCAGCTTGTAGGCGATGAGCGTTGTTGCTTCCCCATCATGTGCAACAGAGGTCGAGAGGGTCGTGAAGTCCGACAGCTTGCCGCGCAGCTCGGTCAGTTCACGCATCGTCACACTCGCCACGTTGGAGATGTCGCTCTCGTTGTTCCCCTTGTCCAACGCCGACACTGCATAGTAATACCTGTAGCCGCTTCCCGCCCGAACTGTGTCAACAAAGAACGTACTGTTGGTAGTCGTGATGGCTGCAAGCAACGATGGGTCATTCAGTTGGATTTGACCGGAAGTAGAGCGGTAGATGTTGTAGTACATCGCTCTGTCTCCATCACGCGCGACGGGCGGAGCAAACCACTCAAGATGAAAGACATTTGGCGCTGTCTCGGTGACCGCAAGGTCTGTGGGGGGAAGAGGCGGGATCGGATCCTTCCACGGCATTGGCGGGATGTTCGCAAGCGTTGCATAGCGTCCACGGAACACGGTCGCGTCACTCACATGCTCATAGCGGAAATACGCCTCCCCCTCTGCACCAATTGCACGGGAGGAGTCGATCTGCCTGGCCAGCTCACGCATCACCTCCGGCTTGTACGCAGCAATGCCCGCCCAGATATGTCTCCCTGATGTTGCGGCACGCCATTTCCGCAGCAGCTCGGCAAAATCAGGATCGTCCTTCGTTGCGCCGAGATCCCAGTACAATTGAGGACTCAGATAGTCGTGCTTCTTCTTCCGCAGCCAGCCCTGCGAGTCCTGATAGTACGAATAGAAAGCCCCCCACCCATTGCCGCCCGATCCATTACTGAACACACCGAGGGGCGCCGAGCCGATCTTCAACATCGGTTTGATGCGCATGGCGCTGTCGTAGAAGTCCGTCACGAACTTGTCGATGTTTGAACGCCGCCAGTCGTCGCGCTCCATGCCGTAGCCATAGCGATGAAATGTTTCCGCGTCAGGGAAGTTCTTCCCGGGATAGCGGATGAAGTCGAAGTTGATCCCATCCACATCGTACCGACGGACGATTTCCAGAGCAACACGCACGAGATAGTCGCGGATTTCTGGAACCCCTGGATCAAGCCATCCTTCACCATCCACATCATACATCCACGCAGCAAACCGGCGCGCCGGATGCGGCGGAACACTCTGCCCAAGCGACGACGGGGCCCGAACTTTGTACACGTTGAACCATGCGTGCACCTCGATGCCTGCCTTGTGGGCTTCGGCAAGAAGAAACGCCAGCGGATCCCATCCAGGATCTTTCCCAAGCGTGCCAGTCAGGTTTTCCGCCCACGGCTCATAGCTTGACTGGTAGTATGCGTCACCGCGGGCTCGTGCCTGGAAGAGGATGGTGTTGAAGTGAGCAGCCTTCACATCGGCAACTATCTTTTTCAGAGAAGCTTGCTGCTCCGCGATGTTCATGCTCTTCGGCCAGTCAAGACTGGCTGCGGTGGTCAACCACACTGCACGGACCTCTCGCTTGGGCGGTGGGATCGAGCGCTGCGCGAGGACACTCGGCGAGAGACTGAGAAGAAGGGCGCTGGCCGCAACTGCAAGAGATGTGTGTGGGAGGACAGACATGTTGGATTGGAATGTATGCAGCGAGAAAGAGAGAAGCAACGGGTGAAGAGAGCGATTCAATCCAGAAACTCGGACAGCCGCTTCACGATCTGGTCGACGGTGATGCCAAGCTTGTGCTCGTCGGTGGGGATGATGATGTCGGCTTGTTCGTAGAACTGCTGACGCCGCGCATAGAGTTCCTCGATGCGCGTGCGAAGGGCTTCCTCACTCAGACGCTCGCCGGAGCTATCCATAAGAACGGGCCGGTCGGTCTTGTGGTGCAGGCGCTTGAACAACTGGTCGGGGGCAGTCTTCAGATAGACAAGGATTCCCGACTCCCGGATGATGGGAAAGCTGATCGGATCGGAAATGGTGCCGCCACCGAGTGAGATGACCCTGTGGTCTTTGGCCCGCAAATCCTGGAGGAGGGCACGCTCAAGTGTTCTGAAATACCCCTCACCGTGTGAGTGGAATATCTCTCTCACGCTCTTCCCCGTCTGTTTCTCAATGGCCTTGTCAATGTCAATGAAGTCGTAGCCAAGCGTATTGGCAAGGATCGGCCCGATGGTGCTCTTGCCGCTTCCCATGAAGCCGGTGAGAAAGATTCGCTGGCTGCGTTTGTTGTCCATGCCTTTCATTGACGCAGCCCGGGCTTGAGTTCAGCGAGGAGGATCGTAAGAGGTTTCGGACTTCGCTCCAACGTGCAGGGTAAGACCGACACATCAAAGCTCTGTTGTTCCGCCATCGCAAAGAACTCCATGCCTGTCTCACGATCGGGGTCTGTGAAAATCGCCGCACCGTCGTTCTTGAGGCTCCGTCGGACAAAATCCAGGATAGGTTGGAAGTTGCGACGCTCGTACACGATATCGGCCCCAATGATCACGTCAACACGCTCGATGGGCGTATCATGCCGCCAGTCCAACACATGGAACTCAATACGGGTCTCGGTGACGCTCGGCGGCAGATTGTTCTTTGCATTGTAGCCCGCAAAGAGCAGGGCGTCCTCCTCGTAATCCGTAAAGATGACGTGCGCCCCAGCTTTCGCTGCCGCAACGCCGACAAGTCCGAGACCGGATCCAAGTTCAAGGACAACTTTGCCTTTGAGATCATGCCTTTCAAGACAGTGCCGCGCAAGCTCGACGGACGATGGCCACAGCTCAGCCCAGTACGGAAACCGCTCATCCTCGCTGAACACCTCGGGACGAACGGCAGCAAGCAGTGCATTCGTATCCCGCACCATGAGCATGTGAAATGACGTCGAGCCAACTGCAATGTCCTTGACCGCCACATCGTAACGCGCCGCAAGATCAGCGTATAAAGGCTCAGGCTCAGGAACAGGCGCAGGGCTGAAGGCTGGCTGGGTTTGTGCGAGAGGAGCGGATGACATGCGTCCCACCGTCCACTGCACTAGGAGCGCAGTCGTAAACCCAACCAGAAAGAATTGAACCGCTGAGATCGCGGAGAGCGCGGAGAAAAGCATTGATAATCGGATTGATTTCTAGTTGTTTGTTTTCTCCGCGAACTCCGCGTTCTCTGCGGTTAGGCTTTTCAACTGGATTTCTAGCGGGCTGTTGAAAAATGAAAACCGCAAAGAGGCACTATTGGTATCTTCCAGCAACATGCTAGAAATTGAACACGGTGGCAAGCTGGAATACTACACCATCGGTATGGACGCGGGCATCAAATGGCGCCTGACTGACATTGATAATGGTCCCGTTGTAGGTGACCTTTGAGGAGGCAAATTGGTTGGATGTTTGAAACTGGAGATCGCGAAACTTCATTTCCGCGTTCAGTGCAAACCACTCGTTGAACCTGTAGCTCATTCCACCAAGCACATGAATGCCGAAGCCGTGACCGAGGTTCACCGTGGGGGCTTCAGTTTCCCCCAGCTTGTAGAGGCGTCTTCCGAAGTACACGCCAACACCGCCGCCCATGAACACGCCAAACGTCGGGCCGGACACCGGGATGAGGAAGTAGCCAGTGAACTCGACAGGAATGACACGGTAGCCATCTTCAACAGGAACTGACTTTGATGTGGAAATTCGGATTGACTGGTCAATGGTCGTTCGGATGTAGTCGGAGGATAATCCGAGAGCGATGTTTGTTTCGGGAAGCTGGTAGCGTACTTCCAGACCATAGCCAAAGAAGTCTTCAAGCGGAAAATACTGGCTCCGCTGGAACGCATCGGGGGAGCTGGGATTGGTGAATACGCGGGAGGCCGTAGTCAGGTTCGCCTTCAGTGCAACAGAAAAGCGCTGTTCTTGCGCGCGGGCTTCTGCAACTGAAAGCAGTCTTCCGAGAACGATAGCGGCGAGAAGGTATCTCCCCGACATGGCCCACCTCACGACTCGTGATTATCTGAAGAAGTTCTCCCTGTCGTCCTCAATATCGGCATTCTCTTTCAGCTTTGCAATCCAGTCCGTCAGGAATTTGTTTTTCTTTTCCTGCAACAGTTGACTTCTTAAGCCGTCACGCTCGGTCGCGTATGCCGTGGAGTCGAACGGCGTTTTGGAAAGAAGCTGAATAAGGAATGCACCACGGAAGCCGGAGACGGGTGCTGAGACCTGCCCGACAGCGAGGCCAGATACTGCACCGATGAAGTTCAGGTCGCGCCCGAGGCCCGGGGCACCCGAAGCCAGCGTAAACTGTCCGGAGCGCTGCACTTTGATGGCAGGATCAAGCTCGGAGATTTTTGTCAGGCTGTCCGAAGACGAGAGCTTGGCCTTGAGTGCGGCGGCCATTTCCTCCACCTTTGCCATTTTCTTTTTCCTCAACACGAGAGGTTTGAGCCCTTCCTTCACTTCATCGAACGGCTTTACACCGGCGTTCTTTATTTCAACGACGG
>CAYHRX010000072.1:0-10214 GCA_964359075.1 uncultured Chitinophagales bacterium | reverse complement strand
CAGAGCGCCGTGAGCCGTGGCGCAGACGTGGCAAGGCGTTTGCTAAGCTTTTCCCGCCACGACGAAGTTCACCTCGTACCTATGTCGCTGTCAGAGGTAACGAAGGAACTGGTGAAAGTGCTTGAGCATAGCATCGAGAAAACGATCATCATCAAGGCGGAGGTGCCGACGGACCTCCCGCCGATAGAGGGAGATTATGGGCAGTTGTACCAAATGCTCCTGAACCTCTCCGTCAATGCCCGCGACGCGATCATTGACCCATCTTCCGGCAGTCAGGTGGGAACAATCACGATAGGCGCCGGGACTGTTGAGGGAACAAGTCTGCGCTCACGGTTGCATGATGCGACAGATGACACCTATGTTCACCTCACGGTCACCGATACCGGCATCGGGATGTCGGATGAAGTGCGGGAGAAAGTCTTTCAGCCCTTCTTCACGACAAAGCCCGTCGGCAAAGGTACGGGCCTTGGGCTTTCCGTGGTTTACACCATCGTCAAGGGTCACAGAGGCTTTATCAACCTGGAGAGTGAACCCGGAAAGGGCACGACGTTTCATGTCTACCTCCCGGCCATCACCACGAAGCTGCATGCATCGACACCCACAATTGACGAATCAACGCTGGGCGGGAATGAGACAATCCTCGTTGTGGAGGATGAAGAGGCAGTCGTCAGCTTGCTGGAGGAGTTCCTTGCGTCATATGGCTATACCGTAATCACAGCATCCAACGGTGTTGAGGGAATCCAGATGTTTGTGCAGCACCGAGACGAGATCGACGTCATAATCACTGACCTCGGATTGCCACGCTTGTCGGGCTATGATATGTTCATGAGAATTCGCGAGCTCGATCCCACTGCACGCGTGATTCTGGCAAGCGGCTACCTCGATGCCGAACTCAAACGGAGTCTTCTCGATGCAGGTGCCCGGAGGTTTATTGCCAAGCCGTTCAGCCCGATGATTGTTGCAAAGGCCTTGAGAGAAGTCTTGGATGAAAAAGATCCAGCCAGCTAGACGGGGTACATGGCTCTCCGTTGTTGCCTTCCTACTCTTATTTGCATACATTAAGTACAAACTCCTGCCTTCCGTCCGCCTGCTCAACAGCCGAGTTGTTGACGAATCGGGCAGGGCGCGGCAGACCAGTTCCCAGGTTCATTGCAACGCATGCACGCAGTCACGGTTGAGAATGTATCATTCGGTTACTCCCCCCGCGTTCCCACGCTCAGCAGCGTTTCATTAGGCATACAGAATGGTGATTTCTTCGTGCTTGTCGGCCCTAACGGCTCTGGAAAGACCACCTTGCTGCGCCTGCTGGACAGAATCTACATGCCGCACGAAGGCCGCATCACGCTCGATGGCCGCGACCTGACTTCCTATTCTCGGATTGAGCTTGCAAGGCGTATCGCTTTCGTTCCGCAAGAGACGGCTCCGCTGTTCCCGTTCACGGTACTTGAGGTCGTACTCATGGGTCGAGCACCTCATAGCAAAGGAAGAGCGTTCGAGAACCCGCATGACCGCGAGATTGCCGTAACGATGCTGGAACTGACAGATGTCAGCCACCTGGCACACCAACCCGTGACCGCGCTTTCGGGAGGAGAGCGGCAGCGGGTGTTCATCGCCCGCGCGCTCGCGCAACAGCCTTCCATCCTGCTTCTCGATGAACCCAACGCCCATCTCGATATCGCACATCAGATTGAGATCTTCGACATCATCCGGAGGCTGAACAAAGAGTCGGGTTTGACCGTCGTGTCGGTGTCGCACGACCTGAACCTCGCCGCCACATATAGCGACCGGGTTGCCATGCTGCTCTGTGGATCAATTGCTGCAGTGGGAACCCCGGAAGAGGTCTTCACCAGATCACGCATCATGGACGTGTTCCGAACCCCTGTCTTCGTGGACACACACCCATCGGGCAATAATCTGCGAGTCACTTTGATTCCATCACAACGGTAGGAAAGAGAAATGTCGTTGTTTGAACAGATTGAACAACACGATCACGAACAGGTTGTCTATTGTTCAGACAAGAAATCAGGTCTCCGGGCCATCATCGCCATCCACAACACCAACCTTGGCCCGGCACTTGGGGGCACACGCATGTGGACATACACCACAGACCATGACGCACTCGTCGATGTGCTGCGTCTCTCGAGGGGCATGACCTACAAAGCCGCAGTCGCCGGATTGAACCTTGGTGGTGGCAAGGCAGTAATCGTCGGCGATCCGAACAAGGATAAGACCGAGGCATTGTTCCGCACCTTCGGAAGATTCGTGGAAGGGCTGGCTGGCCGCTATATTACGGCTGAGGATGTTGGAACGGACGTGCGCGATATGGAATGCGTCCGGATGGAGACAAAGTACGTCACCGGCATCGATACTGCGCTTGGTGGGAGCGGCGATCCCTCACCTGTGACGGCCTTCGGTGTGTACGTGGGGATCAAGGCATGCATGAAGGAGTTGACAGGCAGCGACTCACTTTCCGGAAAGAAGGTGGCCATCCAGGGTGCGGGTCATGTTGCGCAGTATGTGTGCCGCCACCTCAGGAAAGAAGGCGCAAAGATCTACATCAGCGACATCTACCGCGAGAAGGCGGACCGAATCGCACGAGAAGTAAACGCACAGGTCATCGACCCTGAGAAGATCTATGAAGTTGACGCTGATGTTTTCTGCCCGTGCGCCCTTGGCGCCATCGTCAACGATGAGACGATCCCAAGATTCAAGTTCAAGATCATCGCCGGAGGCGCAAACAACCAGCTCGCGGCGGAAGCGAAGCACGGTCAGATGCTGATCGACCGTAGCATCATGTATGCCCCGGATTACGCCATCAACGCCGGCGGACTTATCAACGTCTACAATGAACTCGAAGGTTACTCGCAGGAACGCGCATTGAAACAGGCCGAAGGCATCTACGACACCATCCTCAAGATCTTTACAATCTCCAAGCGCGATAAGGTGCCCACGTACGAGGCATCCAACCGCCTTGCGGAAGAGCGCATCAGCGCCATTGGCCGCATCAAGACCATCTACGCGGGCAGGTCCAAGTTTGCAGGCCGGCTTGGTGAACATGATTTTGGAAAGCGATAGATGAGAAGAAGGATCATCAGAGAAAAGGTAGTCCAGGCATTGTATGCATACGAGATCGCCCATGACCCTGTTGAGCATGTGATTGCTCATGTGTTGACTGGACTTGAGGACAACAAGGAGTCTCACAACTTCGCGAAGAGGCTGGTGATCGAAGCGGTCAAACACAAGAACGAGATCGATAAGATCATTCAGGCCAAGGTTGCCAACTGGGACTTCGCGCGGATTGCCATTCTCGACCGCGTCATCCTGCGGATGGCGATCTGCGAGCTGAAGTTCTTCAAAGAGATCCCCCCAAAGGTCTCAATGAACGAGGCAATCGAGCTGGCCAAGCTCTTCAGCACTGAAAAGAGCGGCCAGTTCGTAAACGGAATCCTCGATGCGGTCTTCGACGACCTGAAGGCAGCCGGTGAGCTGGGCAAAGCCGGGCGCGGGCTCTGGAATGATAGCACCACGCCTCACCCCAAAAAGGCAAAGACCGATACTCCGCTTCACTAGACTCTGATGACGGATCCGATCCCTTCCTCTCCGACCGCAGCCCGCCCAGTTGCTAATGTTTCCCGCAGCCAGATCTTTGTCTGGACTCTCTTCGACTTCGCCAACACCTCATTCTCCGTTCTCATCGTCGCCGTAGGCTACTCTCTGTACTTCAAGGAGATCGTTGTTGGCGGGGCTGGGAGGGGCGATTTCTTCTGGGGACTCATCGTCAGCATCTCCATGCTGCTCACTGCACTCATCGCTCCGGTACTTGGCGCCGCCAGCGACTACGCACACAGCAGGAAGCGGTTCCTCTTCGTGTTTACACTTGCCAGTGTGCTTTGTACAGCGCTTCTGTTTGTAGTCCAACCGGGAATGATCGTGGTGGGAGGAATCCTATTCATCATAGCGAATGTCGGGTTCGAGGGGGGGATCGTCTTCTACAATGCCTTCCTCCCTCTGCTGACGTCGAGAGAGAGCTACGGGCGGATTTCCGGATATGGATTTGCGATGGGGTATGTGGGATCGTTGGTCTCTCTGCTCATCGCGCGACCTCTGTTTGCCGATGGGTTTGTTGCCGAGAATCTCGTCAACGTCAGGCTCAGCTTCGTCATCGCAGCGGGGATGTTCCTTGCGTTCTCGATCCCCCTCTTCCTCTTCCTAAAAGACCGGCCCCCGATTGCCGCTGCACAGGTTTCATACCTTTCGGCAGGTTTCAATCGAGTGCGCCAGACTCTCTCCCACATTCGTTCGTATAAGCAGGTGGCAATGTTCCTCCTTGCCTTCTTCCTCTACAATGATGGCATACTTACCGTCATTTCATTCGCCTCAATCTTCGCCCAGCAGTCGCTTGATTTCTCGTTGCAGGAAATCCTCGTGCTGTTCGCTCTGGTGCAAGCATCGGGAATTGTGGGATCGCTCGTCTTCGGCTTCATGACGGATAGGATAGGACCCAAGAACACCATCATCATTAGTCTCCTATGCTGGATAGGAGTTGTGCTGGGAGCGTATGTCGTCACCTCCAAACTCGCGTTCTATTTTATTGGCGTTGTCGCCGGCTCATGCATGGGCGGATCGCAATCAGCCAGCCGCAGCTTCATGGCAATGCTGACACCAGCAGAACGCGAAGCCGAGTTCTTCGGCTTCTACGACGGGTTCTGTGGCAAGGCCTCAGCGGTCATCGGGACGTTCATCTTCGGGGCGCTTTCATGGGCAACTGGCAGCCAGCGTGTGGCAGTTCTCTCGGTTGGTCTGTTCTTCGCTATCGGACTTTGCGTCCTGTATTTCGTTCACAATCCGTTCGTGAAGCCGGTACGACGGTCCTCCTAACTTCCGGTTTACTTTCCTCCCAAAGTTCTTTAGATTGAGTCTCAGAATATGTTCATGCAACGGAAGCAACGGTGAACGCACTAGTCTTTCTACTGGCTTGCGCCCTAGGCGCTCTCTCCGACGACGGTACGGCACCGAAGGGGAACAAATATGTAAGCATGGCCGTGAGTCTTTCGAGCAGTCTAATTCGACCGGGAGATAGTGGCACTATTCGGATAGCCTTCAACCCGGCGGACGGATTCCACGTCAATGCGGATCCACCTCTTGGGTTGAAGATCAGTACGAAGAACGTGATCACGCTTCTCGGCAAACCCGATATCGTCGTGGACGAGGAGAGTGGATTCCATTCAACGAAGACTCCCGTCGATCAGCGTTTCGCTGTTGCCCGGAATGCAGCACCGGGAAGACACACGATTAAGGGAATACTCACATACTATTTTTGCTCCGACTCCGAAGGCTGGTGTACTAAAGCCCACATCCAATCTTGCTCGATGTGAGCGTCGGGAGGAAGTAACCACTCATCATGGCGGCATATTTCTTTTCCGACGTACACCTTGGCCTCGGCAGTTACGAGAAGGAGAAACAAAAGGAGGATCGGCTACTCGGGTTTCTGCGCGGCATTCTCCCCACTGCCGACTCGTTGTTCATCATTGGAGATCTGTTCGACTTCTGGTTCGAGTACAAGACTGTCATCCCAAAAGGATTTCACAGAACACTCACAGCGCTGCAGGAGTTCAGCGACCGCGGCATCAACGTACATTACCTTGCCGGCAACCACGATTTCTGGATGGGGGATTTCTTCCACAACGAGCTAGGCATGGAGATCCACCGTGAGCCATTTGAGACTACCGTGGAGGACAAACGCATCTACCTCCATCACGGTGATGGGCTCGCGAAGAACGATCTCGGCTACAGGATGATCAAGCCTGTGCTGAGAAACCAGTTCAACATCCGACTGTTCCGCTGGATTCATCCTGACCTCGGGGTCAGGCTCGCCCGCGGCTCCTCGCGTTCGAGCAGAGAATACACATCGAACAAGGACTACGAGGAGAAAGGAATGGTTGAATGCGCCCGCGAGCATATCAGACAAGGAGTCGATATCGTGATGATGGGACACCGGCACAAACCAATCGTTCTCCCAATCGATCGCGGTACCTACATCAACCTGGGTGACTGGATTACGTACTATACCTATGCTGAGCTTACCAACGGCATGACGAAACTGAAAACGTGGGATGGAGCATCAGGACAGATCTATGGCAAACGGGAATGACCCTGGATATACTTCCGAAGAGATGGAACGGTACTTCAAGGATCCAGAGTACAGAAAGCAGAAAGGCAAGCACGTGCCTACACGAAAAGCAACAAAGCGAACGAAACTCTATCTCGTCGTTGTATTAGTTAGCATTACATTGCTGGCGGGTTACACGTGGTACCTCGTGTCGGGACTTCCATCTCTCGAGAAGATCGAGAACCCGAAGCCCGAGCTGGCGACACGGGTCTTTTCGGTTGATGGAGAGGTGCTCGATCAGTTCTTCATCAAGAACCGCTCCCATGTTTCACTCAAGCAGATACCGAGGACAGTGATCGATGCGCTTGTCGCCACAGAAGACAAGAACTTCTTCAACCACTGGGGCGTGGACGCCGTACGCTTCCTTAAGGCGATGGTGAAGAACGTTATCCTTCTCAAGCGCGAAGGAGCAAGCACGATCACACAGCAGCTTTCCCGGAACCTCTACCTTGGCCATGACGACAAGAATCTCTTCGACACCATTACGCGAAAGCTGCGAGAGTTCATCACATCGGTCCAGCTCGAACGGAGCTTCACCAAGGATGAGATACTCGAGTTCTATCTCAATGTGGTGTACTTTGGACGAGGATCGTACGGCATTGCCTCCGCATCCCAGATCTATTTTGGGAAATCCCCTGCTGAACTCACCCTCGGCGAGACAGCAACACTGGTGGCTTTGCTCAAGGGTCCTGCCTTCTACGACCCCGCGAACCATCCGGACCGTGCTGCAGCGCGCCGCAATACTGTGCTCGACCAGATGGTGAAGTATGGTTTTATCACGAAAGATCAGGCGGACGAGGCCAAGCAGGATGAAATTCTCTTGAGGAACTCAGAGACAATCTCGGCGGCCGGAATCGCTCCTCATTTCGTTGAACAGATCCGTCAGCAGCTTGCACAGAAAGCGGAGAAATACGCCTTCGATCTGTATCGTGATGGACTCTCGGTGTACACCACGCTTGACAGTCGCATGCAACGGCACGCGAACAGAGCAGTGGAGGAACATCTCGCAGAGTACCAGACTGCTTTTGACGGACTGTGGGATTGGAAAAAAGAGAAGGACGTCCTCGAACGTGTAATCGATCAGGCAATCAAAACATCCACCGACTTCCGCAAGGGGGCAACAGCGCACCAGCGCGACAGCATCTACACAGCCCTGCGCGGCAACAAGGTGTGGGTGGACTCGATGAAGCACATTGCCCAGACGATCGAAGTTGGTTTTGTCGCCGTTGACCCTCGCAATGGGAACATCCTCGCGATGGTCGGAGGAGCAAACTTCAAGAGCTTCAAGTATGGACTCAATCACGTCACGCAGATACGGCGGCAGGTGGGTTCCGCGTTCAAGCCATTTGTCTATACGGCAGCGATCGACAATAATTACCCGCCGTGCTATGAGCTGCTCAACCAACCTGTCACGCTCATCATGGCTGATGGGAAACGGTGGACGCCCTCGAATTCCGATGGACAGTTTGGAGGCAAAAGCACGCTCCGTGAAGGGCTCAAACTCTCCATCAACCTCATCGCCGTACGAGCCATCATGGAGATCGCTCCAGTGAACACCGTCATTGATTATGCACAGCGGATGGGAATCACGTCTCCACTTCCTCCTTACGAATCACTTGCGCTCGGCGCCGGCGATGTGTCCCCGATGGAAATGGCCGCGGCGTTCGGTGTGTTCCCGAACCGCGGTGTGTACGTGGAGCCGATTGCGATCACGCGGATTGAGGACAAAGACGGGAACGTTATCGAAGAGAACATGCCGCAGCGGCGCGAGGTGTTAAGCGAGGAAACCTCATTCATCATGACCACAATGCTGCAAGGTGTCGTCGACGAGGGGACAGGTACGCGCATCCGGAGCTACTTCCATCTTCCTGCAGCCGGAAAAACAGGCACGACAAACGATTTCGCAGACGCGTGGTTTGTCGGGTTCACACCTCAGATCTCTGCCAGCGTGTGGGTAGGGTTCGACAACAAGAGCGTCCACTTCACCAACTGGGACGGACAGGGCGGAAGAGCGGCAGCTCCTCTCTGGGGACGGTTCATGAAATACGTCTATGAAGATCCGACCATTGCCATGCCGCTTGAGTACTTTGAAAAACCCGTGAGTGTGTTTGAAGAAACAATCTGCGCCGAGACAAAGAAGCTCGCCACAGAATACTGCCCCAGCAAGATGACGGAATACTTCACCGAGAAGACGAGGCCTGGAAAATGCAACAAACACACAAGTCTGAAATGGAATGAGGGCGAGGAGGGACTGGGAACCATCAGCTTCTAAAAAAGTAGAGGGCGGGCACCCACTTGCTGGAGTCCACGACCTCTTCCTGCAGACGGTAGAATCAATCTGTTGTCAACTCTTCATCGAAAATATGGTCTGAGTCAACTTCCCGAGCAGGCTCTTCTTTATCCTTCCTGATGAGCAGCAACGGCAGCGACGCAAGCGCGAACAGTGCAGCGATTTTTAAGAACTTCATCGAGTCCCCCAAGGTAAGTGACTGGATCCCCTGTCGATTCTAGTTTATGATACGATAAGGGCTGCCGAGTTGCGGTGATTGCACGCACAAGGGTGCACTCTCAATGAGGAGGCATGCAATCCTCCAGAAAAAGACAATCCCACCGGCTTTTGGCTGGTGGGATCGCGATCATGGTAACCTTCGGGCCGGCTACTTCACCAGCATCATCTTCTTGAGGAATGAAACCTCGCCTGCGGTCATCCTGTAGAAATACAATCCGCTGGCAAATCCTGTTGCACTAAACGAGGCTTTGTAGTACCCTGCCGTTTTCATCTCATCCACAAGCATCGCGACTCGCTGACCGAGCACATTGTAGACCTCAAGACGGACTTGCGATTCTCTTGGAACAGCATACTCGATGTTCGTCGTTGGGTTGAACGGGTTCGGGTAGTTCTGGTCCAGCGCGAACTCCTTCGGCAATGGTTTCTCGGTTACACCAGTAAGCACATCAACCTGAATGCCCTCAGTATGGTGTACAGTACCATCCAGATCGATCTGCTTCAGTCTGTAGTACCATCTTCCAAGCGAAGCTGTGCTATCCACAAAGGAATACGAGTGCGGTTCTGTTGTAGTACCATGGCCCGGGACGAAGCTGTTTGGGATCGTCTGGTAGTTGTTCTGGTTGCCCTGCGACTTCTCAACCTCGAATCCGTAATTGTTGGTCTCGCTGAGTGTTGTCCAGTCAAGCCGGACGCTGTTCCAACTTACCACTGTAGCCGTGAAACTCGAAAGTTGGATCGGCAGAGGACCCTCAGTCGGATTGGTGAAAGTGACACCAGAAGTAACATCATTTCCCTCATCGTCAGAGATGAATGAGAACGGCACATTCCAAGTAACATTATGGTTGGCAGCCGGGTTGGTAACCGTGAATCGGAGCGTCCCCAGAAGCGTTTCAACTGTGGGCACATTTGTCCCCTCACCGGCGTTACCGTTGAAGTCAATCTCAACCGAGCGGGCAGTCCCACCACCATACGATGCGGTGTATTGATCATAATAAGAGCTAGATGTATTGGTGTCCCATATCCCTTCGGCAAATTCAACGGGGGAGCCCAGAGCAGTATTGTTGTAATTGAACACGAACGAGCATACACCTAAAGCCCATGGTGTAGCACCAGTTCTTCTTATGTATAGGCTCACATCAGCATTCAAGCCACTTACGTTGACCACGATTGTCGCCTCCCCGGTCTGTGCCTTCACCGATGGCTGCAACGGACAAAACGTAAGGGTTAGAAGCAAAGGTGTTACAATACTGAGGGGCTTCATGGCTATCTCCACTGGCTTCAAGTTAGCAACTCCTGAATTCAAGTTCAAATGGAACTGGAGTGGCAGACCCGTCCATGTG
Source organism: uncultured Chitinophagales bacterium (assembly GCA_964359075.1). GTDB lineage: Bacteria > Bacteroidota > Ignavibacteria > UBA10030 > UBA6906 > UBA11986. The sequence goes on along the minus strand of CAYHRX010000072.1, from coordinate 196 downwards.
GATTCCTGCAGGCATTGCGGTTCACCGCTGAAAACAGAAATCCCGCCCCTCTTATTGGGCGGGATTTGCAGAGGTTCAATAATAGTTGAGGGGTCTTTGTAGAGTAGGGAAAGGAGCGCAGTGACTTCTGTTTCTCCTTTCCCCCTCGTCAAACCGTACGTGAGGTTTTCCTCGACAGAGTCCGTCGAAGTCTGAC
>CAYHRX010000071.1:0-10244 GCA_964359075.1 uncultured Chitinophagales bacterium | reverse complement strand
TTCGGGAGGAAGGAAAGCCCTCTGCGTGCTAACCCAGCACATATGAAACCACACATTCGACCATATCTGCTCGCCCTTGGCGCAGCCCTTGTCCTCGGATGCAAGGAGGACCCCATCGGGCCGCCCCCTGTAGACCAGGCGCCTGTCGTGAGTGTCTGGACCGCACAGCCCGCATCGGTGCGCGTGGGCGGGAGCATCGCGTTCACCTATGATATCTCCGACGCGGACAGCCCGCTCGACTCCCTGGTGCAGCACAGCCAAGGGGCGGGAATCGACACGTATTGGAAGATGCCGTGAAGAAAGTGTCAACAAGAAATGTCAAAGCCCGGTGATGCCGGGCTTTTGTTTTACTTGACGTAACCGTCGCTTACTTGAGATTCTCAAGATCATCCAAGTCACGGGTACGCCCCACCGTTCGCTTGTTACGTTTCAGGTCGTCAAGTGCGATGAAATCTACAGAAACCCCCTCGGCAGCGTACGTCTGTCTCCGCATGTAACACTCATCAAATGAAACACCGTCCAGCGTGGTGACGAGGTCGATCCGAAGCGGAGGGTATCCGAGTTGGATGACAGCATCATCCTTGGCAAAATCCTCAGCGGTGATGGTGAGTGACCCGAACCCGAATTTCTCCAACACCCTCTTCAATCGCTCTCCACTCTCACGCGATGGCTTTACCCAGATGTCAAGGTCGCCTGTGTACCGTGGGTAACCGTAAAAGCCAACGGCGTATCCTCCCACAAGCATGTACTCAACGCCGTGGTCGTTGAGTAACTGTAAGAACTCTTTGAAGTCTGGGCTGAACATGTGGATTGGCCTGGATGAATTGTTGGCGGAGGAATTCAATGGCAGCGAGGCGTTCTTCAGGCACGCGACTCATCCAAAAGGCATAATCTGTACCGGCATCGTGGAGCGACGTTACCTTCGCTGCCGACCTGTCGAGTCTTGTGAAACGTTCAACCATACATCCTCCCGGAAGAGCTACGCAGCAACGGCTTCGGCCAAAGGATACTCTTTGAGAATCTCATATAGCGTTGTCCGTTGCGCTGCACTGAATCCTGCCCCGTGAATCAACTCGATGCACTCCTCCGTGCTCGTCTTGTTCACGAAGTTCGCAGCAGCGTGGACGTTCTCTTCCACCAGCGTCCCACCAAAGTCGTCGGCGCCAAAGTGGAGTGCAATTTGTCCAGCCTTCTTCCCTTCTGAAAACCAGGACGCCTGAATGTGGTCGAAGTTGTCGAGATAGATTCGTGAGAACGCCAGTATCTTGAAGTACTGCGTCGACGTGGCGTAGTGAGGAATGATCTTCTCCAGCGGAGTGTTGCCGGGTTTGAAGCTCCACGGGATGAACGCGGTGAAGCCGTGCGTCTCATCCTGGAGAAGGCGGATCGCTTCAAGATGCTCGATGATGTCCTCGTCTTTTTCCAAGTGACCGTACATCATCGTCGCGGTGGACTTGAATCCAATCCTGTGTGCCTCGCGCATCACGTTCAGCCAATCGGCGCTCGTACCCTTTCTGCTGCTGATCTTTTTCTTCACACGGTCTGAGAGAATCTCCGCGCCTCCTCCGGGAATAGTGCGCTGTCCGGCGTCCCAGAGTCGCTGCAACACTTGGGGCACAGTGAGTCCGGAGACTTCAGCCATCCCGATAATCTCCGACGTAGAGAAGAAGTGCGGCGTCACGCCCGGCACTTCCTTCACAGTTCGCTCGACCATCTCCACATAGTACTCAAATGGTAGTGCGGGATTCACTCCCCCCTGCAACAGGACCGTCGTGACTCCCTTCTCGGCAGACTCCTTGAACTTCTGGATCATGTGGTCAACGGAGTAGGTGTACTCGCCCTGTTCGCCCGGATGCCGGTAGAACGCGCAGAAGATGCAATCCACGTTGCAGATGTTGGTGTAGTTCGGGTTGGTGTCGATGACGAATGTGACGCGATGCTCCGGATTCTTTCGAAAGCGGATTCCACTTGCAAGTTCCCCGAGGTCGAGCAGTTCAGCGTGGAGGAGTAGGAAGAGGCCCTCGTCGCGGGTGAGGCGTTCGCCGAATCGTATCTTTGAAGAGATTTCCGACAGTTCCATTTCGCTGCTTTCCTGTGCTGGGATTATGGTTTACGATAGACCTCTTTCCGGTGGCCGATCCGAATGATAGTGATCAGTAGAACTTTGTTCTCAACAGTGTAAATGATTCGGTAGTCACCAACCCGAATGCGATATGCGTTTGCAGACCCAGAGAGCTTCTCGGATTGATGAGGAAAGGGATTATCCGCTAGCGCGTCGATAGCCTTGGTGATCCTTGGAATGACCGACTTTCCCAGCTTTCGCAACTCCCGTTCTGCCGAAGGTTTGAACTCCAGCTTATAGGAGGCCATCCCGCTTCAGCCTCTTCTTTACTTCTTCCCAAAGAATCGACTTCTCATGTCTTCTTGTCGCAATAGCGGAAAGATCGGCCAAGTCCTCCATGAGTCGTTCATAGTCATCAATGTTGATGATGATCGCTTTCTTCTTTCCTTTTCGATCTACGATGTAAGTCGTCTGAGGTTCTCTCACTTTTCCCATCGGCCATATCTCCAGATTACTTAAGCCACTTGCTGAGGGCCTTCTTCATATGAGCATGAGCCAACACACGGCCCTCCCGGATGTCCCGTTCTCCGTCTTCGATCTTCTTATAGCACGTAGAACTCAGACAGGATATCATCATACGAGGCATTGTCCTTCATTCGTTTGACCACACGAAGCGCGGTTTTCGTCACCCCAACAAAAGCACTTTGCGCGTGAATGTAAAGCTCCCCGCCGTAAGCCGGTACAGGTATGCACCGCTCCGCAAAGCGCTTGCGGCCTACCGCTTAACGTACTTCCAGTTCCTTACCTTCCCTTCCGCCATCCAGTCAACTGATGTGGCGAGGCGTTTCTCCCGTGTCTCTTCAGTCTTTGCTTCGGTTACCCACTCGACATACTCTTTCTTGTTGCTGTAGCTGAAGCTCTCAAAAGCCTTCAGAGCCTTCTTGTTCTTGCTGAGCGCAGATGGCTTTGCCCTCTTCGGCAGCTTCGCCTCCTCATGGTTCAGCTTCACGGCTTCCTTGATGTACCGTTTGAGTATTGGATCCGAAGGAAGGTCGGCCACACTCTTGATTTGTCCGAAGTGACCCATTGCTGTCTTGCCAACCGTGGAGAGCAGTCTGTTCGGATCTGACATGAGCGATGCTTTCCAGAAACCGAACGCGCAATGCTGCTTGAACGCGGCCATGCTACAGAGAATACCCTTGTACTCGAAGTGTGGGAACCCCCACTTGATCGTCTCCTCAACTTCAGGACAAGCATCATGTACAACCTGCCGCAGCTGGTGGAGAATAGGTTGAGCAAAGTCTGCCGACTTTGCCATGTACGCATCCACTCGCTTGTCTCTTTTTCCCATGTGTCGTCTACATATGCTCGGCGGAAATCGTCTCGACTCCGGCAGCCAGCTCTCTGAACTTAGCCATCGCCTCCTTCTCCCTCTCTCCCAACCGGTAGTTGAACCCCGCAAGGTATTCCTGAGTCTCATCATCGGTGAGTCCAACTGCGCGGCCATGTTGACCGGCTGCGTTAACGAAGTCCTGCTCGCTCTTGTCGAGGGAGTCGGAGAGAGCTGTCCGCAGTCCCCCCTTGGTTGCCTCGGGCAGCGATTTCTTCATCGCCCACACGGCAAACACGAACGGCAGCTTCTGCCAGTCGTACCACTCACGGGCGACGTCAAACACAAGCTCGAATCCATCGAGACCATGCTTGTTGCGGCGCAGTGCTTCGTCGCCGATCAATAGGACTGCGTCGTACGAGGAATAGTCGTTCACGCCTCCATGCAGCCGCTCGAACTTCGCTTTCACCCCATACTTCTTCTCGAGAAGGACATTCAGCAGCCCCACCGAAGTCGAGGTGTCGTCCGTTATTCCGATTTTCTTCCCTTCCAGATCGCGCCAGCCTTCTTTCGAGAAGAGCATCACGCTCTTCACCTGGTCACGTGTCGCAATGCACCAGCCCATCAATTCAAGATTCCCCTCCTGCCGGAAGTAATCCATGAGAGAGAACGGGCCGGCGTCGATCTGATGCTTCGCACTGAGCAACCCCATGCGGCGTGGCGCCACAGGAAGAATCTTGAACTGGTTCTTTTCAAAGTGAGCATAGAACGGAACCGAGTTGAGATACGGAATCTTGCCGACCACGTTATCGGTGTACACGTTCAGTGGATTGTAGTACACGTCCCGCTCAACCGGGATCTTGCTGGCGTCTCTGATGATCCGGATAATCTGATACTTCGCCAGCTTCATTGGACTGATTGCACCAGCATCGTGAGCAATCTTCTCACCACCCACTGTCCCGTCCATGTCATCAGCGCCAAAGTTCAGCGCCATCGCTGCAACCTCCTCCGTCAGCATCACCCAGTAGGCCTTGATGTGCGGGAAGTTGTCCAGCATCAGACGAGAGATGGCAATAGTCTTCAGGTCGTCGATCGCCGATGTGAACTGGTTCTTCGGCTTGATGCCGGTATCGCCGGGCTGGAACGCAAGCGGTATGAATGTGAGGAAGCCGCCCGTCTCATCCTGAGCCTCGCGCAGCTTGATCATATGGATAAGACGCTCTTCCAGCGTCTCGATGTGGCCGTACAGCATCGTGCTGTTTGTTGGGATGCCGAGCTTGTGAGCAGTCTTGTGAACTTCAAACCATCCCTTCGCTCCGATCTTCTGCGGGAAGAGATGCTTCCGCACCCGCTCGGAGAAGACTTCTGCGCCGCCACCGGGCATCGTGCGCAGACCAACGGCCTGCAACTGCCTCAGCACTTCCTCGATTGACATCTTGAACTTCTTGTGGAAGAAGTCGATCTCTACGGCAGTGAACGCCTTCACGTCCACGTTCGGATACTTTTCATGGATGGAGCGGACGATGTCGAGGTACCGATCCCACGGCCAGTCGGCGGGCATGCCACCGGTAATGTGGACTTCGTGGATGTGCGGCGTGAGCTTGCCGAGGATCTCCTCGGTCGTCATCTCATACGCATCAGGCCGGCTCTTCTTCGTGGCGAAGTCGCAGAACTTGCAGGAGAGGACACAGATGTTGGTGTGCTCGATCTTCTGGTTGAGGACGAAGTAGACTGCATCCCCACTCTTCTGCTGCTGGACGTGGTGCGCCATCTTCCCCAGCGAGAGGAAGTCGGGCGTCTTGTACATCGTAAGTCCATCCTCCAGAGTCAGGCGCTCCCCGCGTTGAACCCTAGACCAGATAGGAATGAGTCGCCTGTCACGAAAATAAAAATCTGTACTCATCTGTTCCTTTTCTTTCTTGATACCTTCTTGAGTCCCAGACCCAGCCTTTCTCGAAGCATCAACCGCACGACTTTCATCGTTTTGATTGCCTCTTTGGCTTCAGCAGCATCTGCAAAATCTCCCGGATACCTGACGTCAACGGCATAACGATTCAGCTTCTTCAGTTCATGCGATGTTATACGTTGGCTTCTCCGAGTGCTTCGCCAATCTCGTAGCGGCGCGATAGTCTTCCTCCGCCTTGGAGATCCATTCCTCAAGAACTTCGTTCATAAAGGACTCGACCTTTTGTCACCGCATCCTTCAAGAACCAGTCTCCCTGCGGAATTCTCACCCGGATGTCTCGTGGTTTTCGAACAACGATATCCATTGGGAAAGGATGAAACGAAAGTGTCTCGGAAATCTCAAACATCTGCTTCCGATTGCTCGCCTTGTGATGGTTCATCACCACCAAGAAGTCGACGTCACTTGCCTGCGTTGGTTTGCCATGTACGTATGACCCGAAGAGATATATCTTTTCAACTATGAACTTCCCGGCGATGTACGATGCTACCCTTCGAATCTCTTTCATCGGGATCCGCCTTCTCGGTCGGTGCTGCCAGCTGTTTGTCAAGTATGTTGGCTTGCCATTCCTATCCCTGTTCATTTCGAGTATCCTCGCACTTCGTGCTTCAGTGTAAGCACCAGCCGCTCGCCGCGCTGGACTTTTTCCCAAATGGGAATGAGCTGTTTGTCACGGAAATGAATATAGCATCTTTCCGCCTCAGAAGAAATGCAAGCGCCGACGCCGTTTTTGTGCGCACGTTGCTCTCAACAAAACAAAAAGGGCTACCTTCTCTCGGGTAGCCATTTGTCAACTGAGTTCAGACTGATTACTTCATCAGCACCATGCTCTTTGTGACAGTTCTATCACCACTGCTCAAGCGATAGAAATAGATGCCGCTGGGAAGTTGAGTCGCATCGAACATGACGGCATACTCTCGACCAGGCGTGACCAATTCTTTGAACGGTGATGCCACCAGTTGACCGAGGAGGTTGTAGATTGAAAGTGTGGCTACCCCATTTGTTTCGACTGAGAAACTGATCGTTGTTGTCGGGTTGAAGGGGTTCGGGTAGTTTTGCAGAAGCGTGAACTGCACAGGGACATCCTCTCGCCCGAGAACGCCGGTCGACAGTGAGACATCTGCTCCGGTCAGAACGATTTCCGTTGTTCCGCCGGATGGGTTAATCGTATTGGCGCCGCTCGGCCAAACGCCATCGGCATCTGTTGCCGATGCCACCACAGCGCCGGTGGCAAGGGAGCGTCGTTCAAAGCGCCGGATACCGTTCGGCAACGCGTTCGGTACAACAATGCCAAAAGCACCATCGATACCGTTCACATTGTTGGCATAGAAAGCGGCGTAACTGTTGGCTGTGGTGTTGGCCGTCCCGTCGCTCTCGATGAATGACCCTGAAATCGGACGACCCGAGCCGGCGGTGTTGTCATATGCAAAAACGAAGTCTCTTGGGCTTGCCGCGCTTGCACATCGCAGACCTGTGCCGGTAGTGTCGCCGGCTGCCGGATGAAGTCTCACAACACGGACCGAGTCGGCGGTGGTGAGACGCTGGGCCACAGTTGTGCCGGTGCCACCGTCATTCAGCATGATGCGCATGAAGACGAACCTGCCCGGAACAAAGCGGGCGTTTCCTGTCGGTTCATTGATAAACCATCCTTTCATAGGCCCCCGTCGCGTCCGTTGTGAACGTCCCGTAGCCTCCCGCAGTGGCGAGGCTCGGACTTGTTGTTCGCACGAAATCACCGGTAGGGGACGCAAGAATGCAATTGCCTGCACCATTCGTGGTGGCTGCATCAGAAGAGATGACGATCTGGTTGAAGTAGCGATACGTAGCGTTGGGGAGAAGCCCGGCAATCTGGACGCGATAAGCGAACGGAACACGGTTGGAGTTCGTCCCGTTGATGCCCTCAATGTTCTGCGGGAGAATAACCGTAGTCAGTGATTGTGCAAACAGGGATGTGCAGACAGTGATGACGAGAAAGAATGCAGCGAAGTATCTTCTCATGACCGTTCTCCATTCATCGTGGCTGCAAAGCCATCAAAGCGAATTGATGAGGTTGAACAACATCGTCTTCATTTCCCTAACTTGAGTCGTATAGGTTTGCTGACATCATGTGATAGCGAGGCAGGGTTTTGTCCCATACGGAGATGAGCAAACGATTCCTCAAATGGATTTCGGAATTCACTTGGGTGTTCTTGGAATGTAGGATAGTCCAAGAACTCAACAAATATATGCACTTTTGCATATTGGAGCAAATCGCCCTATACTTGTCAGAACAGATGGTCTATCGCCCGACGAAGCGCAGAAGCAAATGCAAAAGTGGTTGGCCTGGGGTTGACAAGCTGCAGGAGCAGGGAAAGTACCATAGCGGACAGGCGCTGAAGAACAGATTCCCTCAGTTGTTAAAGATATTGTTCAGGGTTAACAATAGTTTTTCTGCAGTATAGGGCTTCTGCAAAAATGTGACTGATGCATCGAGTGCAAGTCCTGATGTTTTGTTATCGCCCATCAATCCACTTACAGCAATGAATTTCAGTTTTGGGTTAATCTTTCTGAGCGCTCTGATAGTTGATGCACCATCAAGGAAAGGCATCATCAAGTCCGTGATGACAGCATTAATCTCGCCATCCTGTCTCGCCACAATGGAAACTGCCTCAGTTCCATCATTCGCTGTCAGCACACGGTAGCCGTACGCCTCAAGTGCTGCCTTCTGCATTTCACAGATTGCTGTCTCGTCGTCGACGACCAGAACCAACTTGCCTTCACCCCGCGGCAACTCCGGATTACTTTCTGCTGCCTGCTGGGTGTCCTTGGTTTCCAGGGCCGGCAGATAAACCTTGAATCGTGTGCCTTTCCCCATCTCGCTGTAGACATTGACGAAACCGCCGTGGCCCTTTATTATTCCAATCACAGTTGATAGTCCGAGACCAGTACCCTTGCCAACTTCCTTGGTTGTAAAAAATGGCTCGAAGATCTTATCGATGACATCGGGCGGCATCCCTGTCCCGGTATCAGTTACGGTTAGCGCAACGTAGGTCCCGGACTTTGCATCAAGGTGCAATTGTGCATAGCGGTCGTCAACGACGACATTCTCCATGTCGATCTTCAGCACGCCGCCATTTGGCATTGCGTCACGTGCATTCACGCAAAGGTTCATCAGTACCTGGTAGAGTTGAGTAGGATCACCAGACACCATCCAGGGATCATTGACACAACTTGTCCCGATCTGAATGGATCTCGGGAACGTGTCTTTGATCATTCTTTCAAATTCCTTTAGCAAGTGTCTGAGCTGTATGGTTGTTCTTTCACCTTCAAACCCGCGTGCGAATGAAAGAATCTGCTTGATGATACCTGCACCTCTGCTTGCGCTTGTCTGGAGTGTTGACAACATCCTTTGGCCCTGCGGATCTGTCAAACGCTTTTTGAGCAACTCAACTGAAAGCATGATTGGCGCGAGAACATTATTGAGATCATGGGCGATACCACCAGCCAGCGTGCCGACACTCTGCATACGCTGAGCCCTGAGGAACTGCGCTTACAGCTTCTTCTTTTCAGTGACATCGGTATCGGTGATAAGAACGGACTTCGGATTGCCATCAGGATCACGTACAAACGCCCATCGGCTTTCTACAATGATCGCGGCTCCGGCCTTGTTCACATACTGGATCTCTCCTTTCCATCCACCATTCTCAAGAAGGTGCTTTCTTGCCTCCGCCAGCGGCCCGTTTTTCTGACTGCGGAACAAGGAGGGGATATCTTGGCCGATGACTTCTTTATCCGTCCATCCGTAAAGCTGCTCTGCTCCGTTGTTCCAGAACATGATTCGGTAATCCAGATCGCACACAAGGATGGCATCCTTTGTAATGTTAAGCAAGGCGGCTTGTTCGCGTATAACGGTTTCAGCTTTTTCACGCTGCTCGATCTCGCTCTGCAATTGCCGGGTCCTGCCCTCAATGTTTTCGATCATGCGGTTAAACGAGCCTGCCAGATCTCCTACTTCATCAATTGTGGACACGTCGGCTCGCTGCGTGAGGTCTCCTTTGGCTACCCGAACAGCAGTCTGAGCGATCTGACTCAAAGGTTTTGTGATTACCGTGCTGAACCCAATGACTGTGGCCATCCCGAGTATGAAGATAAGCAGACTAATACTGGCGACGGCAGTCCTGCTCTGTGAAATTTCATTCTTCAGTTCGGCAAGTGATAATCCAAGATACAGGCTACCTATCTTTTTGCCATTCAAGATAATTGGAGTTGCGGCTCGATAGATGTTTCCATCGACTGAGACGTGTTCGTTGCTCTCGGTGTCGAGATAGTTTGCCTTGATTGCCAGTTGACTATTAAAAGAAGCTACTACTCGTCCAGTGGTGTCGAGAACGACAATGTATAACACGTCATCGTTTTGCCGAGCACTTGCAAATGCTTCCTCGATGGTTGTTACGTCGTCGAAGTGAAGGGCAGGACTTATGCTGAATGCGGTCATTTCAGCAATACTCTGGGCTTTTGCCACAATAGACTTGAGCGATTGTTGTTCCAATCTCAAAGGAAAGTAAAACACAATGAATGCAGAGATAATAGCAATAAGGAGTGTAAAGATTATTGCAAGTTTCGTTCTGATGGATGATCGGAACTTTGTCAGTGTAAGGTTTATCAGCCAACGCATCATTGTACCTCCTCGCTCTCTACGATCCGGGCGATCTTCAAAAGCTGAGAGTTGAAATCTGCATGTTCCAGCCTGGCTGATTTGAGGTTGATCAGAATCTGAGGTTTTCCGGCTTTCGTGCCGATCCCAACTGAAATTCCCTGTTGCACATACTCGGGGACTCCCGTGAGTGTTAGAATACTCCTGGTTCTGGTAATGATCGTTGACCTGCTTGCGCGCTCCCTCCGCGTGGTCT
>CAYHRX010000070.1:0-10263 GCA_964359075.1 uncultured Chitinophagales bacterium | reverse complement strand
TCTGGACGTTGTAGCGTGAGCACGTCCGGGTACCGACACCGTGTCGCCACCGAACACATACAGCCATGTCGTGTCATTTCTTGTATATGCCACCGAGCCTGCGTAATACCGTGCAGTGGGGATAACATTGGCACCGGTCGACCAGGTGCCTTCAAGAGAAAAGTCTCTCACTGGAGGTACGGGAGGATTGGATGATTCTGTCTGGAACTCATTCGCGATGGTTGTGCTGATGCGTTCCACCAAGGGCGTGTCGTTGCTTTGCGAAGAGGCAATCTCTGGGAATCCCATCATCGCGACAATCCACACACAATGTTTGAAGAGAAGCTTCATGACATCCTCCTTTTGTGAGAGTATGGGTTATTTCAGAGAACAGCTACAGTGACGTCGACAGACAAATCAGGTGTCCGGAAGGGAGACCCGGAAAAAGCTACTCAGTTCACAGTGGAAAGTCAAGCACTGGAACGCGTCGCAACCCAGCGATCAATCCTCCGGTCTTTCGCCCGCGGGCGCCATCTTTACTAAGCGTGGCATGAATCTGGCGATGGGGCGCGCCAGGTCGAGCTGGGCGTTCATCACATCGTTGATGTTCTTGTACGCCCAGGGGGCCTCATCGAGTCCAGCGGAAAGGAGCACGACGCCCTGCTTCTGCAGGAACTCCTTCGTCTCCCACCACGTGAAGTTCTTCATCGCTGCTTTGCGCGACATCCTGCGGCCTGCACCGTGCGACGTAGAGTTGAGAGATGTTGGCTCACCGAGTCCCTCGACCACAAAACCGGGAGTTCCCATTGAACCGGGAATAATGCCGAGCATTCCTTTGCCCGCAGGTGTCGCCCCTTTGCGATGGACGATTACGTCGCGTCCTTGATGCTTCTCGCGCCACGCAAAGTTGTGGTGGTTCTCGATCTGCTTGAGCACGGGGTGGCGAAGGAACTTGATGATGGACTCATGGATGATGTGGTGGTTGGCGGATGCGTATTTACCCATCAGCTCCATTGCTGTCCAGTACTCGACGCCTTCGTTGTTGGTGTCCAGCCATGCGAGGCTGCGCGCTTGGCCAATGAGTTCGGGATGGAGCTTCTTTGCAAGCTTGGTGTAGTAGTCTGCAACGGCAGCCCCTGTTCCCCTGCTGCCGCTGTGCGAAAGGAGGGCGAGGTATGTGCCCGCCTCCATCCCGATCTCGTCCCCCTCAAATTCAACCTCGCCAAATTCAACAAAGTGATTGCCCGAGCCCGATGTGCCGAGCTGTCGGTGTGCTTTGTCCTTCAGCTCACGGGTGACTGGAGAGACATTCCAGTCTTCATCCATCACATCGTGATGTTTTCGCTCCTTCCACTCACTCCCAACACCGAAGCGAGTATTCTTCTCGATGGCTGTCTTGTACAAGTCGTGCTCGGTCTGCACCACCTTCGGCGGCACGTCGAAGATCGTCATCATCATGCGACACGCGATATCGACACCGACGCCGTACGGGATGACCGCATCCTCCGTTGCCAGCACTCCGCCAATGGGCAGCCCGTAACCGACATGCGCATCAGGCATCAATGCACCAGCAACGGAGATGGGGAGGGAAATTGCTGCCTCCATCTGTGCAGTTGCTTTGGGGTCGATGTCCGTGCCCCAAGTTTTGTATGTTGGTTTTGTCATCTCTACTTTGCGTTCTCACTTTTCAGTCATTGCACTTTTGCGATCAAAGGAATCCAGGGTCGCTTAACCGCAAAGGTCGTAAGGCAAAGAAGTGAAAGGGCGCGGAAGTCAGAGGTTATTGACTACTCTCTTGATGCCACCCTTGAGTAACGTAACATTAAAGTTGATCAGCAATCCAAGTGTAGGGCTTTTTGCTTTTCGACCATCAACCCATCCTTCACGAGCTCATAGTACAGACATTCCTCATAAGCTGACTCGAGCAAACCCGGCCCGAGTGCTTTGTGCACCTTTCAGTGCGCAACCGATGATTTCGTTTCGCGATCTTTCGTTTCTGTCCTTTGCAGGCTTTGCGGTTAAGAAACCGCAAAGGGTACGCTAGTTTCGTTTCTTCATCTTGCTCTTGAACACCTTCTCGAACTTCTCCAGCTTCGGACCGATGACGAACATGCAATAGGGAGCGTTCTTGTTGTTGTCGTAGTAGTCCTGGTGGTATGACTCGGCCTTGTAGAATGCGGTGAACGGACTGATCTCCGTGACGATCGGACTCTTCCACGCGCCGGAGGCATCGAGCTCCTTCTTGTACTTCTCTGCAAGTTCTTTCTGCTGGTCATTATGATAGAAGATGACAGAACGGTACTGCGTTCCTACATCGTTTCCCTGACGGTTCAACGTGGTAGGGTCGTGGGTCTTCCAGAACACCTCGAGCAGGTCATCAAATGAGATCTTTGCCGGGGCATATGTAATCTGTGTAACTTCTGCATGACCTTTCGTTCCTGTGCTTACCTGCTCATAGGTCGGGTTTGCCATCTTCCCGCCCGAATAGCCCGACTCAACTGATACGACGCCATCGAGCCGCTGAAACACTGCCTCTGTGCACCAGAAACACCCGGCGCCGAATGTCGCCTTCTCAAGTGTTGTTGCTGTCATGGGATTGTTACTTTCTGCTGTCTGGTGTGGTGTGGTCTGCTGTGCGCACGAACTGGAGGAGATGAGCAGAGCGCATGCAAGAGAAAGGGCGGCTTTCATGTTGTTGGGTTCTTTGTTACGGTGGACGGAAGACCATCAAAGGTCACTCACCTTAACGTAGGAGTGGTGGGAGAGGTTCCCGCGCCGATCACTCGTGTGCGAGCATCCAATGCTCCGGCGAGCGCCAGAGTGCGGAACGGATCAACTCCTTCATGAACGTGAACTCACGCGGCAACCTGTCATACAAACGGGAGAACATCTCCTCGTGCGAGAGAATCTCCGCTTTCCATTCTTCACTGTTCACAACCATGAGCTTGTTGAACGCGTCGGGACTCAATGATTCTAGTCCCTCCCAGTTTATGTCCTCATGCCGCGGCATCCATCCAAGCGGACTTTCAATGGCATATCCTCGCCCATGCACACGGTTGACGATCCACCGAAGAACACGCATATTCTCGCTGAAGCCTGGCCAGAGGAACTCTCCATTCTCGTCCTTGCGGAACCAGTTCACACAGAAGATGCGCGGCGGGTTGGGGAGATTTCTTCCAAACTGCAGCCAGTGGTTGAAGTAGTCTGCCATGTGATAACCGATGAAGGGAAGCATGGCCATGGGGTCGCGGCGGACTGTTCCAACTTGTCCGGCTGCTGCAGCGGTGGTTTCGGAACCCATGGTCGCCGCCATGTACACGCCAAAGTTCCAGTTGACAGCCTGGTACACGAGAGGGATCACACTGCTTCGCCGCCCACCAAAAATGAATGCACTGATGGGGACGCCAGCAGGGTCTTCCCACTTTTGATCAATCACGGGGTTCTGGTGCGCGGGCGCAGTGAATCGCGCGTTCGGATTAGCAGCGGGCCGACCGGATTGTGGTGTCCATTCCTCGCCGCGCCAGTCGATTAACTTCAGTGGAGGCGTGTCGGTCATTCCTTCCCACCACACATCTCCATCCGGCGTCATTGCCACGTTGGTAAAGATGGTGTTCTTCCTGATGCTTGCCATCGCGTTCGGGTTGGATTTCTCCGACGTTCCCGGTGCAACGCCAAAGTACCCGGCCTCTGGATTGATTGCGTAGAGCTTTCCGTCTTCACCTGCTTTGATCCAGGCGATGTCATCGCCAATCGTTGTCACTTTCCAGCCGCCGAACTCCTTTGGTGGTACGAGCATTGCAAAGTTTGTCTTCCCGCATGCGCTGGGGAACGCGGCGGCGACATACGTTTTCTCTCCATCCGGAGATTCAACGCCGAGGATGAGCATATGTTCGGCAAGCCAGCCCTCATCACGGGCCATGACAGACGCAATACGAAGCGCCAAACACTTTTTGCCCAGCAAAGCGTTGCCACCATAACCACTCCCGTATGACCAGATGGAACGCTCTTCTGGAAAGTGCACAATGTACTTGTGCTCGCGGTTGCACGGCCAGGGAACATCCTTCTCTCCGGGCGCGAGAGGTTTGCCGACGGAGTGCATGCATGGTACAAAGTCGCCATCGCCAAGAACATCGAGCACATTTGCCCCCATGCGCGTCATGATCTTCATATTCACAACGACATACGGGGAATCAGTTATCTCGACACCGATGTGGGAAATGGAAGAGCCAAGCGGTCCCATGCTGAACGGCACTACATACATCGTCCGTCCTTGCATGCAGCCATCAAACAACTTTGTCAGCGTTGCCTTCATTCCTTTGGGATGAACCCAATTGTTGGTGGGGCCGGCGTCCTGCTTCCGCAAACTGCAAATGAATGTTCGGTCTTCCACGCGAGCAACGTCGCTTGGGTCGGAGAGCGCTAGATAGCTGTTGGGTCGGCACACGGGATTCAGCTTTTTGAACGTGCCGGACTTTACCAGCAGCTCGCACATACGCGAATACTCTTCTTCGGAGCCATCACACCAATACACGCTCTCGGGCTTGCAGAGCCTTTTCATCTCTTCCACCCATGTTTTCAGCTTCGCGTTTCTCACGTTCTTCGGATCAAGCATTCTCACAATCTCCCTGCTTGTTGGATGTTGAAATCTCTGAGACGAACAACAAGACACAACCGACTTGACGCGATGGTGTTGCGTCCTCGTGATTCTGTTGGATTTTTTTTGGGGAGTGAAGGAAGCCTGGAGGGGCTACCTTGGACTGCGGGAAAAGATACCCATTATAATAGAGGATTGCAAGGTCTGAAATTGGACGTTCAATGTAGCTGGGGTTCTACCTCTGGAGAATAGGTGATCTTCCTGTGAGTGCATCCACTCAGCGTCTTTCATTTCTTAAAGTTCTTCCACATCATCGACTCCACCGGCTTGTCCGTCCTCGTGTTGTACTTGGCCGAAGGCTTGGCATTGTACGATGTGCCGAGTTCTCCGGAAATTTCAAAGTAGATAAGCTGGCCGATGGGCATGCCATGATAGACGCGCACCGGTTGCTTCACAGATATCTCCAGTGTCCATGTATTGCAGAAGCCGATGTCGCCCTTGCCCGCGGTAGCGTGGATGTCGATCCCGAGACGACCGATGCTGCTCTTGCCTTCGAGAAAGGGAACGTGTGCATGGGTCTCGGTGTATTCCTCCGTCACGCCAAGGTACAGCCGGTGGGGGAGAAGGATCAATCCCTCGTCAGCAATCTCGAAGTGATCCACCTGGTTATGCGTTTTCGCATCAAGGATGTCGCTCTTATAGGTGGCGAGATACCTGCCGAGATGGACGTCGTACGAGTTGGAGCCGAGGTACTTCCGGTCGAAGGGAGAGATGACGATGGTGCCTTTCTTCATCTCTTCAAGGATCTTGACGTCAGTGAGGATCATCCAGGATCGAATCAGGATTGTGGAGCGGCTGAAGCTGTGACTTTAATTTAGGAGAAATGGAGTGAGATGCAAACGACAGGAGGAATGTCGCCCAACGTTCAGTGGCCACGCCGTGCCCGCCCCAATGCTCTGCTCTTTTGGCAAGAATTAGGCGGGCATGGAACGAACTCTTTTTTGTCGCGCCAAACCAGGTATCAAACCTTGCTTCACCAAATGAAGTGAGTACCGTGGCCCCGTATGTTAGGCGCCGGCAAGATCCCCCTGTTTCCACCGCCGCATCTCCCCCTGCTGCACCGCTACTTAAAGGCTGTAGACTTATAGAGTGCAGAATCTCATATTCAGTATGAGAAAGGAGTGAGAGCCATGAAAAAGCAAGAAGCATATCTCCGAAAACTTCTCGGTCAGAATATCCGAACGCTACGCCAGAAAAAGCAACTCTCCCAAGAAGCTCTTGGTGACTTGTGCGGCTTACATCGAACGTATGTCGGCTCAGTTGAGAGAGCTGAGAGGAACGTGAGTCTGAGTACGCTTGTATCATTGGCTATCGCCTTAGAGTCGGCTGTGCCGAAACTTTTGTCTAGCCACGAGGACGCACGATGAAAGATCGAGACATTGTCAAACAGATTTCTGACGCAGGTATCACGATCTACAGTCCGATCACACCAGGATCAAGCTTATGGATTCCGACAAACGATTTGGAGGCCCTTCTTGACAAGAAGCTGCGCGGCTTGAAGTGTGCCGGATATCCACTAAGAACGAGATCAAAGATAGTAAAGCAAAACATATGCAAAGCCCTTGGCTATCCCGTTCCAGCAACATTCACCAAGACGCAACCCCGGTTTCCAGGACAGAATTTTGACACCTACATTCAGAAATCAAACAACCTGCAGATCTGGAACGAGGAAATCAGTATTAGCCGCAGGTACGTTGTGATACGCGTATCTGAAGATGACGTGGTCGAGTCAGTAAAAGTTGTGACTGGAGGCGTCTTAGAAAAACTTGATATGACCGGAACACTAACGCAGAAGTACCAAGCGAGACTTGTAAGGGGAGAAGCAGTGTGTGAACTTGTTACCGAACGCGACACCGAAAACCTCATCTCTGTCGTTGGTGGACGGAAGAGGCCTTCAAGTTACTCCCAAAGTCCAGTTGAACCGCCTCAGGTTGATTCCCTAATGCCAATCAAGGTAATCTTCGAATCTTTGCGGCCACTTGTCGGGGCGATCATAGCCGACTCCGGCGTTGATCAAGAACGAAACAGGGGTGCCGTATTGCACCATCTGATATGTCAGCAGTTAGGATATCGGGACTTCAAAGATGACGGACAATTCCCTGACATACGGAACCAGCTATTGGAAGTAAAGCTCCAGACTTCCCCAACAATTGATCTTGGATTAGTGCGTCCAAACAGTACCGAGGTTCTTGATATCCCAACAATACAAGGCAGAGCAGTCCGCCATTGCGACGTTAGATACGCGCTATTCTATGGCATCACAGACCGAACAAAAGTAACGCTGACAAACCTGTACCTCACAACCGGTGAGGGCTTCTTTGCAAGGTTCCCCCAATTCCAGGGAAAGGTGCTGAACAGAAAACTGCAGATACCATTACAGTCGGACTTCTTCGGGTGACAAACCAAACGCTTGCCAGACTAAAGAGTCTACAGAAGCCTCCAGAGAACCTAGTGTGTCGTTATCAAGTGAGTCAAAGAGTTGCTTTGCCAATGCCACAAGGCTCCTAGCAGTTGGTATGTCTGCTTGTGGAAGAGGGAACTGCTCGACGTATTGACTCATGAATCTACGACGACCCGCATAGAGCTTGTTGTTGAACTGTACGTCGTAGTACCATTCGATGAAACTTGAGTTTGCCACTGCCAGTGCAAGCCACAACCTCGGATCGTTCTGATCCTGCATGGGCAACCAGTAACAATCTCCATTGACAACTGCACCAGAAAGATCCAACCAGAAGGTTGGCTTCTCGGAAATGTCCCTGAAAACAAGCTTTGGTCTGCTCCACATGTCCGGGTTCTGAGGAACCCAGAGCTCATACCAACGTCGACCAGATTCTTTGACATAAGTCCGTGCTTCCAGAACGTCACGATGTTGCTCTAAGTAAGCGGCGCTCTTTGGATACTTTGATAGATCACATGGCTGCCTTCTCCCCCCCAGAACTTCGTGGGGGTATAGAATCTTTCGAGAATTGCTTCCGCGTAACGCTCTGTATCTTCGGGCACAGTGGTGCGTCAATAGCGGCCTTAGAAGTTCTGGCCGGAGATGGTCAGGCAGAGTATCCCAATCGTCCCGAATGAACACCTTGTCAGCGGTGGTCTTTACACCAACCCTTACTTTGCCAAGATCGGCAAACAGAGAGGACGTGTGGGCACTGACTGTCGCGAGATGAGTTTGTGAACGCTCCTCAGAAACTTTCCATACATCATCTAGGTACTCAGTGTGTTCAAGCCTTCCTTGTCTAACTAAGAATCTGGACCCGTCGGCGAGTTGAACCAAACCATCCTTATCCAACGCGTCGATTGGCGATGCCACCAGAACAGGAAGTCCATCGCCTCGGTTGGAGTATATCGAGGTAAAGCCGGTTATCACTCGGTTTACTTGATCGCCCTTGCGCTCTAGGAGAACTACTGCTGGCAATACTGCCGCCTCGAAGAGTTTTGTATCACCCAGATCCCAGACATGAAGTATGTTGAACAGCTTCCTTAGCTTCTCTCGAATTACTGCCCCTGACCTCACGGTCATGAATCTGTTGGAAACAATTATCCCCGCAACTCCACCAACGCGTAGGACTCTGGCGATGGCTTCTAAGAACGCATAGTAAATGTCAACTCGCCCAGACAGACCAAACCGCCGAGCAATGAGTTGAGATTTCTCTGCGCCAAGTACTTGGGTTCGTACATAAGGTGGATTGGAGATTACGATGTCGAATTGTTCTCGTGGTGACGGAAAGAGATCACCCGAGGCATTGCCATCGTAGTGCGCAAGAACATGTTCCAAGAAATCTCCGTGGTGGAACTCCCAAGTGATATTAGGACGGGGTGATATCGCAATGCGGGCTGTTGCATGTTGAACGGCATCTTGTGACGTATCGAAACCCACCACACGAACTTCATGCGACGCAGGCGCAAATTCGAGTATAGCATCAAGCAGGGCAGCATCTCCAACAGCAGGGTCAAGGATGGAAAGAGAGCCAGTGTGAGAATGTTGTCGGCAAGCCAACATGGTTTGGTTTGCAACAAACCGAGCCAACTCCAGGGGGGTAAAGTGTACCCCGGATTGTTTGCGGACTTCCCAACTTAGGGATGCTTCAAAAGTCATGGTGCGGTTAGATAAGCTCTGATGAATTGACTACAATTTAGCATAGTTTGCTTCATTCTCAAAGCCCTGTCTTGCTGGCCCCTGACCGCTGGCTTAATGAACCCAGGTGCGTTCTTACGCGACCTGTCGGCGGATAGACGAACCAAGGGTGCGTCTATTCCGTCCCTGAGTGTCCGTACTTGAAGCAAAGTTACCTCAACAAACCCCATCTCTTTCTGTGCAAGCATCCATGTATGCGTGCAGCAGCAAGCCGTCAGAAGTTATACTGGGCGGCAATATTCCAGCTACGTGGTTGAGCGAGGTCTCCATGGTTCGCCATATCGACCCGGAGCCTCTCGAGAATCTGATAGCCAATTCCAAAGGTCATCGTCGTGGCATCGAGGTTGTCGCTGGTTCTACGGAAGCCATTGTCGTCGGAGTTGTCTTTGTTCACGTTCCGAACGTACTGTGGAACCCAACCGGCGCGAACGTGGAAATCCTTCAGCGCTTCGACTTCCATCGCTATCGGCAGCGCAATGCGCAAGATCAGAACCGAGTTTGAATGGCCAGTCATTGTTACAGACCCCAGGGCGCGTACAACTGAATCTCTGCCACTGAACCATTGATGCAGGGTGTCCATTTGCGATCGTTGTGCGTCATAGTCGAAAGCAATATGACCAACGTTCACGGTTGTACCTGCCGCAAGTGAAAATGGTTCAAGAGGAAACGTCCAACCAACACGAGCATTCACTTGAAAGCCGAACCCGTCAGGTGTTGTGGTTCGTGTCCAGCGTGATAGCATGGACGAGCCGGACGTGTAGTATGAACCTGTGGTGTCCACATACTGTGACACAACACGCTGAGTACCATCGGAAGAGAACAATGCCACCCCGCCGCCAAGTTGTGCGGTGAATGATCTTCCCTCGGTGAGCAGTTGATGATAGCGCACGTCAAGGCGGATGTTTGTCCCCTTGATATCCTCAGTCGACCATCCTTCCTCAATCCTCTTCCGGTAGTACACGTACGGACGAGCGGTATCACTTGAGCGATAGGCTTCATATGATCCATAGTGACGACGTGCTGCTTGTTCACTCGTCCCCTTCAATATCTCCACTGTCCCGATTGCTTCAACCTGATTGTCTGTGCTCTCCCAGTGCACACCAAGGCGAAACGTGTGCGAATTAAGATCGTCAGACATCTTTTGGGCATCATCACGAACACTCCACATGCTATCAGAATAACCTGAAGTTGTTCTGGGGATGAACGCGTTGGTGCTCATGAGCGAACTGGCCGCGTCGTTTAATTCATATGTCCCCAACGTGTAGCTCACGCCGCCAGAAATACCTTCGTCAAGCATGAATCCGTACGACAATTGGATGTCGTTCAAGATACTTTTGTGGTCATTGGATGATCTGATCTGGTCAGAGTACAAAGCTCCTTGGTAGCTCCATGGGTCTACTCCACTTGTTGTGTTGTTGCTTGCAGAGGTGTTTGCATTGTAACTAGTAGTCTGTTACGATGAATGATGAACATTGTCATAATGCCGAGCAAGAGT
>CAYHRX010000069.1:0-10276 GCA_964359075.1 uncultured Chitinophagales bacterium | reverse complement strand
AGACAGCCTCGAGTGCTTGGCTCTGCTTTGAGTATCATCAATCAACTTTGTCGTACTTTGGACCGGGCGACTTCACGTTCACGACTCGCCCCTCAAAGTCGGAAGAGATCATCTTCTTCCGCTGAATGTAGTTGATGTAGACATCTCTGTCAACCACATTCAAGTCTCTGAGAGTGACGCCTTGTGTAAATACACCGAGGTGTTCAGTAAGGTGGCCGCCGACGTAGTTGTTGGTGGCGATCGTGTACCTGCCTTTCAGATCGATCGGCGTGTTGTTCACGTAGGCACTCACCACTTTGCTGCCGACCGGTTTCTCGGGATCGTACAGATAACGGAGTCCCGATACCTGCATGAACTCCCCCTTCCCGGCAGCCTGCCACTCGAGCATGTGCTTCAGCGTCTCACCGCCGACGGTGAACGTGACAAATGTGTTATTGAACGGGAACATCTGCCACATGTCCCGCTTGCGGATGGCACCGGGCAACATGTTCTTGCGCAGCGTTCCTGAATTCACCAATGCAATGTCGGTGCCTGCAAATTCCCGCAACACATCCGCCGCCCAGTTGCCGATGTTCGACTCCGACGTGAAACTCCGGCGCCACTCGACAGTGAGCGTCCCAATCTCATCATTGAGTTCCTTGTCGACTAGAGATTCGAGATCGGCAGCTTTCTTTTCTGCCTCAGAATCGACCGGATACACACCAAGCTTCGTCTCGATCAATTCTCCTGAGTGACTGAGAATCGAATCGCCCTCCAGATCAATGACGAGATCCAGCTTGCCGACGTACCTTCCCCATGAACCGGCCTGAACAACGACCGTGCGGTTCTTCTTGATGGGAGCGAAGAGCGGAATGTGACTGTGCCCTCCCACAATCACGTCGACATCGTTGCGTCGCAGTGCAAGCATCGTGTCGGGGCCGAGACCCATGTGGCTGATGACCACCACGAGATCAACTTTGTCTTCACGTCTCAGCCTGCCGGAGTGGTACGAGAGAACGCTGTCGACGTCGAGCATTCGTGTACCAACGAGATTCTGTTTCATTGTCAGAATGGGAAGGTCGGGAGGGAGGAGGCCGATGATACCGACCTTGATCTTCCCGAACTGCTTCACTGCCGTTGCCGGGACAAACGTGTTCCCGCTCGTTGAATCAAACAGGTTGGCTCCGACCATTGTGTACGTTGCATGCCTGATGTTCTCTCGAAGCGAGAGAAGCCCGTAATCAAACTCGTGATTGCCAAGCGTGGCTGCATCAGGATTGATAATGTTCATAAGCTCGATCTGAGACCGCCCGTTCGTCAGTCCGGAGACAGGCGTTCCCTGGAAGTCATCCCCGGCATTGAAGACAGCAACACCGTCATTTCCTTTCCCAAAATGCTTGAGATAGCCGAGCAGGTTCCCCGAACCACTCACCATATACGTCTTCCTGATCCCGACGCTTGAATCCGAAACCTCATAGGGGATGTTGCGTACATGAAAGTCATTCCAGTGCAGAATGCGGAGTGGAGCGGTGCGGTCATCCCTCGAATGTGAAGTGGTAGCACAACCGAAGATAGAGACGGCAGAAAGTGCCAAGAAGCCAGAAACAAGAAGCAAGAAGTTGGATCGCATACAAGTGTACTCTGAAATGAAGTTCTGTTCCCAACATAAGCAAAGTGCTCTGCAGATTCAAGAAACCTGGTTGAATCTCCGTGCGCTTTTGGGTATCTTGAACACATGAAGATTGGAAAGATCGAATTAGACAGAGGCATTCTCCTCGCACCGATGGAGGATGTGACTGACCTTCCGTTCCGGGTGATCTGCAAACGATTGGGTGCTGATATCGTTTACACCGAGTTCGTCAACTCTGAAGGACTTGTCCGTGGCTCGGAGAAGACGAAGAAGAAGATGCTGATGTGGGATGAGGAACGGCCGGTTGGTATCCAGATTTACGGCGGCGAGATTGCCTCGATGACTAGCGCGGCTCAGGTTGCAGAGAGTTTCAATCCCGACCTCATCGATATCAACTGCGGCTGCTGGGTGAAGGATGTTGCAATGCGTGGAGCGGGCGCTGGGCTGCTTCGCGACCTGCCAAAGATGGAGAAGATCGCATCAACGGTTGTCAATGCGGTGAAAGTCCCCGTGACGCTTAAGACCAGGCTCGGCTGGGACAAGAACAGCATTCGCATTGTCGATGTCGCGAAGATGTGCGAGGGCGTTGGCATCAAAGCGCTCACTGTCCACTGCCGCACCCGGGATCAGGGCCATAAGGGATCGGTTGACTACAGTTGGATCCCGAAAATCAAAGAGGCCGTCTCGATCCCGATCATCGTGAATGGCGACATCGTTTCGCCGCAAAACGTCAAGCAGGTTTTTGAGACTACCGGCGCAGACGCCGTAATGATTGGCCGGGGTGCTGTGCTGAACCCGTGGATATTCCGGCAGGCGAAGCACTATCTTGCCGCTGGGGAATTGCTGTCTGAGCCTACGGTTGATGAGAGAGTGGATCTCCTTCGTGAACACTTGAAGCTCTCGGTCGAATTCAAAGGTGAGCGGGCTGGGGTGATCGAGCTGAGGAAACACTATTCCGGCTTCCTCCGTGGCCTTCCTCATGTTTCAAAGATCAGGATGGAACTGATGCAGTTCACCGAGGCCGGACCCATCTTTGAACATCTGACACGCTTTCTTGAGCATTACAGTCCCGGCAGTGTTGCAGCTGCGCCGCGAGCAGAACCTGCGGCGGCATAACCTCACTTCAAGCATCCTCACTTGCCTCGCCTGATTCACAGCGACAACTCATCGGGCGGCATGGAATCTTTTTCTTTGGACGTGCGTTGAAGTAGTAGCTCATTCCCATACCTAATCCGGAGGCTGCTTGGAGTCCTCGCCACGTATCCTTGCTGTTGGCACGGCAAATCCACCGCAGCGCTACTCTCAGCGCGAGGTGTACGCGTTTGCAGCCAAACACGTTGAGATGTACCGCAGCCCGCGTATCGAGCACGTCTTCATGACGAGCGATGTCGACTACCGCCACTTAGCGTTCGACATGCAGAACCTTGACCCAAACGAGTCGGCCGATGAGATGCACGAGCGGTTCGCGGAGCATTCAGTAAAGATCTCCCGTGATGCAATTGAGCGATGCCTTCGGCGAGCTGAACTTACATCGAGAGATGTTGACTACATTGTGGCAGTTTCCTGTACTGGGTACTTGTGTCCGGGTCTTTCAGCCATCCTCATCAAGGAGATGGGGATGAGGAATGACCTCCAGCGTGCCGACCTTCTCGGGATGGGATGCGCCGGGGCAATGCCGGGACTTCAGCGAGCGTTCGACTTTGTGAAGGCGTATCCCGACAAAAAGGCGCTGCTGGTTGCCGTTGAGATTTGCTCTGCATGTTACTACGTCGATGACTCGCTTGAGACAGTCATCGGCAATGCCATCTGTGGCGACGGGGCAGCGGCTGTAGTCATTGCCAACTATGGGCTCGGCATCGGTCCTGAGATTCTTGGGTTTGAAACCCTGATTGAAACGTCGTTCATCGACACCGTTGGGTTTCAGTTCAAAAACGGAAAACTCAGAATCGTTCTCTCTAAGGATATCCGTGATGCGGCGGGAGGTCTTGCGAGGAAAGTCATCACCTCGATGTTGGGGAAGAAGGGTTTGAAGAAGGCAGATATCTCCCACTGGGTCATCCACTCTGGTGGGCGCAAGGTGATTGACAGCGTCAAAAAGGAAGTTGGCCTGCATGAGGAACAGTTACACCACAGCCGATGCGTGCTAAAGAACTTCGGCAACATGTCATCGCCAACTGTGTTGTTTGTGTTGGATGAAACGATGACACGCTCCCGACCGGCCAGAGGCGATCTTGGGGTGATGCTGGCGATGGGGCCGGGGCTTGCAATTGAATCTGCGCTTGTGCGCTGGTAGGGAATCGTTGACATGGCACATCAATTCAAACACATCATCGTGGGGGGCGGAATAGCTGGCGCATCTGCGATAGAGGGTATCCGCATGCGCGATGTTTCCGGATCGATTGCGTTGTTCGGGAAGGAGAACCGGCTCCCGTATGATCGTCCTCCGCTTTCCAAAGGCCTCTGGCTTGGCAAAGCCACGATCGACCAGCTTCCAGTCTATCCACAATCGTTCTACTCATCGAACAGTGTCCATCTCTTTTTGGGTACTGAAGTATGCGAGATTGACGTGAAGAAGAGCCAGGTGGTGGATCGCAGCGGGAAGCGATTTACCTACGAGAAGCTCCTGATTGCGACAGGCGGAGCGCCGCGCCTGCTGTCATTCGGTGAAGGTGTTGTCCACTACTTCAGGACCGTTGATGACTATGTGGAGCTGCGTGATGCAACGAAATCTCTGGACTCATTTCTTCTCATCGGTGGCGGATTCATCGGAGCGGAACTTGCAGCAGCGCTCAGCGTCATCGGGAAGCAAGTGACGATGATATTCCCGGATCGTTGGGTATTGCAGAAGGTTCTTCCTGCCGATCTCGCGGAGTACGTCACGCGCTACTACCGTGACAAAGGCGTCACAGTCATCAGCGAAGATGTGCCGACGAACGCGGTGCGTTCTGACGGAAAAACAAAGGTGACTACACGATCGGGGAAAACAATAACCACCGACATGACAATTGCAGTCATCGGTCTGAACCTTCATCTCGAAATGGCGAAGCACGCCGGCCTGAAGGTTGAGAATGGAATTGTGGTGAACTCACTTTTGCAAACGTCAGTCTCAAGCGTGTTTGCAGCAGGAGATGTGGCGAACTTCCCGGCAGCGTCACTGGACAAGCTCATCCGTATCGAACACTGGAATAATGCACAAGCACAGGGCAAGCATGTGGGTGGGAACATGGCTGGCGCAAGCAAGCCATTCGACTATCTTCCATACTTCTACTCTGACTTGTTCGATCTCGGCTTTGAAGCAATAGGTGATCTGGACTCGCGGCTTGCAACGTACGCCGATTGGCGAGTGAAGTTTCGGGAGGGCGTGGTATACTACCTCGATGGCGGACTTGTGAAAGGTGTGTTGCTCTGGAATGTGTGGGGGAAGGTTGATGAGGCCAGAGAGCTTATCGACAGGAAAAGGTATTACAAAAGCTCGGCGGAACTGAAAGGCATTCTCTAATTCATAAGTTCGGTTCAGTCTAATCTCCATTGGCACTACCAGGCTGTTCCAGTTTGTTGAATCTCAGCGCCTCTTTCGCTACATTTGTCCTGTCATAACCTTCGCTACGCAGCACTTCTTTTCGCACAGTGATGGACAAGAAGGCGATTGCCGAGATCCTTGATGAGATGGGGACCCTTCTCGAGCTTCAGGGGGCAAATCCATTCAAGTCCCGTGCTTTTCACAATGCCTCCCGCGCGGTTGAAGGCCTCACGAAAGATATTGCGGAGCTTGTTGAAAGGGGAGAGCTGCGTGAGGTTGATGGCATTGGAGAGAAGATTGCTGTAGTAGTATCCGACCTGGTACAGCGGGGGAAATCCAAAGATCATGAAGAGTTGCGGAAGAGCTTTCCGCCCGGTGTTCCCGAAATGCTGCGCGTGCAAGGACTTGGTCCGAAGAAGGTCAAGGTCCTGTACGAGAAGTTGAAGATCAAAAGTCTCGCCGAGCTTGAAGCTGCTGCAAAGTCCGACAAACTCTCATCACTGGAGGGATTCGGGGCAAAGACCCAGGAAAATATCCTCAAGGGAATTCAAGCACTCAAGGCTCGGGGAGAGAAATCAAATTACCCGAAAGCCGCTGACGCCGCTGAGCGGATATTCAGGGACTTGATGCAGAGGAAAGAGATTATTCGTGGTGAGATAGCAGGGAGTCTACGGCGCAAGAAGGAGATCATCGGGGATATCGACATAGTTGTCAGCGCAAAGGACAGCACCCGGCCAGCCCTCATGGAAGCGTTCACTTCTCATCCCGACGTCGGAACGGTCATAGCCAGAGGTGACACCAAATCGAGTGTCGTACTGAGTGCAGGCATCAACTGTGATGTGCGTATTGTGGACGACAGTGAGTTTCCGTTTGCCCTCAACTACTTCACAGGAAGCAAAGAGCACAACATCGAGATGCGCTCTCGTGCGAAGAAGTTTGGCTGGAGTCTGAATGAGTACGGCTTTTCCGAACTCGGTGCGGATGAAAAAAGAGGAAAGGCCAAGCGCATTGTGAAGTGCAATGAGGAGACAGACATCTACAAGGCACTGGATCTTGACTATGTTCCGCCAGAGTTGCGGGAGAATATGGGCGAGTTCGATGCCGCCCAGAACCGCACGCTCCCGAAGCTGATCGAGTTTGATGACATCCGCGGCACTTTTCACTGTCATACAAAGTACAGCGACGGTGTGAACACACTGGAGGAGATGGCGCTCGCTGCCAAGAAACTCGGGTGGGAGTACCTCGGCATCGCTGACCACAGCAAAGCGGCTGGGTACGCGGGGTGGATGACGGAAGAGAAGGTGAGGCGGCAGCTCAAGGAGATTAACGAGCTGAATTCAAAGACGAGAGGCTTCCGACTCATCAAGGGGACCGAATGCGACATCCTTCCCAACGGCGATCTGGATTGGTCTGAGAAAGTGCTCGCGTCCTTTGAATATGTCGTTGCCTCCGTTCATAGCAGTTTCAAAATGAGTGAAACCGAGATGACGAAGCGCATCATCAAGGCTCTCAAGAGCAAGTATGTCACGATGCTCGGACATCCAACGGGTCGCCTGCTACTCAGTCGTGATGGCTATCCCGTGGATATGATCCAGGTGATCAACGCCGCCGCCGACCATGGGAAGATCATCGAGATCAACGCTCATCCGCTTCGGCTGGATCTTGACTGGCGCCTGTGCAAGTATGCGAAAGAGAAGGGCGTGAAGATCGCCATCAACCCTGACGCACACAACATCGAAGGGCTGAACGATGTGCGCTATGGTGTCGGTGTTGCTCGGAAAGGATGGCTGGAGAAGAAGGACGTGCTCAACACTCAATCATTAAGTGGCGTCCTGAAGTCGTTAGGGATTCATTGACATGGTCAGAAGCAGCAGATGAACATTCGACACACCATCCTAGAACGCCTCGGCGCCCATATCGAGGAACTCCACAGCCTTACCGATGGCCTGGCGGAGGAACAGCTGAACAAACGCCCTTCGGAAGGGAAGTGGTCCCTTCACGAGATCGCGATGCATTTGGCCGAAGTGCAAGATGTGTTTGTTGAGCGCATCACAAGGATTCTGACGGAAGATAAGCCCGCGATTACACCCTATCGGCCAGATGAAGCCAGAGAGAAGGGACAATACTTCACTCAGAACTTCCAAAAGCGCATCAGGGAATTCGAGGTCCAGCGGACCACACTTGTGTCTCTTCTCCAAACACTCACGGATGAGCAGTGGAAGCTCGAAGGCATCCATCCGGACGTAAAGCACTACACCATTGAGAAGTCCATGGAAGGACTGATGCGCCATGAAGAGCACCATCTATATCAGATGTACAGCATCTTCTTCGGGTAAGACATTAAGCGTATGAGCCGGTTCCAACGTCACGTATTCGTCTGCATCAATGAGCGCCCTCTGGGACATCCCAAAGGCTGCTGCCATGACAAAGGAGCAGACGCGGTGCGTGACTTGCTCAAATCTGAGCTGCACAAGCGTGGACTCACACGCATTGTGCGCCCCAACGCCGCCGGGTGCCTTGACGCGTGTGAGCACGGCGTGAGCATGGTGATCTATCCGGAGGGCATTTGGTATGGTCACGTCACCGTGGACGACGTACACGAAATCATCGACCGGACAATTCTTGGTGGTGAAGTCATCCAGCGCCTCCTGATCAAAGATGGAAGATTCGCACCTGATGCTCTACAATTTCCAAAACTGGAACCTGGCACATAACAGACTCGATCATGAGCATGTATAGCATCGTTCAAACACCACTTCCTACCATCGCTTACTGTGCCTTCCATCAGCCGAACCGGAGTGTCCCGGCAGATGAATATGTCAAGACAATGGTGGAGCTACACCAGCGCATCGCACAGGAGAGTATTGAGCTGAATGCTGCTCGGACAAAGTTCCTTTCCGAAGCCGTGACACGTGAGTCTCAGGGAGTTCAAAACGCTCTTGCTCAGTTCCTTCACACTCCCATAAGCTCCGACAAAGAGGAAGTGCAGCGGACTCTTCGGGAGTCGTTCGAGAGACTCAAAGATCAGCTCCTCGATGGTTCTTCCGTTGGCTTGTCAGAGTCTGTCGAGAGTAGAGTCTTCTTTGTCAGCTCGAAGAAGTCTCTGGAAAAGAAGCTGCTGCGCAACGGCAAACTGTATCTTGAGAAACTGGGCTTTGCAACGGTGAAGGGGAGTGCCGAGATTTTTGAATCGACGTTCATTGTGAACGGGGGGATGAACCTGGACATCCTTGAACATATTGTGAGAGACCGACTGGGCATCTACTCGACAACACACGGGAAGCACATCAAGGAGTTCGAAGGCTACGCATACGCCGCGTACAATCTTGCATTCGTTAAAGGGAAGATGCCGGCACCAGACACTGTTGCGGACTATACTGAACTTGCGTTCTACTTCTCGAAACCTGACGTGAAGTATGCTCCGTTCCGCTCCGGGTTGAGTGAGGCACTTGAGAAGCTGGCCGACGGGCTTGCCCTCGACTATGTATCTCTCTGGCAGCGGAAGCTGGGGCTTGGTGTTGGGAAGGAGTTCGTGCTTCGGGTCGTCGGCAATCGCCCGGAAGCAGCAGCGGAAGTAATACATTGGCTTGATGAATACGAGGAGAAGCCATTCGTCAGGGAGGCAATTATTGGAAACGGCAACCTCCTTGTGAAAGAGCTTCTGTTCAGGTGAGATGGAAATGGGAGGCCAGTGAACACCAACGCGAAGAAACGGGTGCGCTCGAACGGAATCAGCGAGCAAAAGGGACGAGCACGAAAGACTCTGCGCCTGCTGAAGAAGCAATTCCCACGACCGGTGACGGCGCTCCTCCACGAGAATCCGTTTCAGCTTCTCATAGCCACAATCCTTTCGGCTCAGTGCACGGACGAGCGGGTGAATATGGTGACGAAGGATCTCTTCAAGAAGTACCGTGGGCCAAAGGACTTTGCCAACGCAAGCGTCGCAGAGTTGGAGACGGATATCAAATCCACCGGTTTCTTCAGGATGAAGACGAAGAGCATCATGGGGTGCAGCAAGGCGCTCATGGAGCAACACGCCGGCAACGTCCCCGATACGATGGAGGAATTGGTGGAACTGCCAGGCGTTGGAAGGAAGACCGCAAACGTTGTCCTTGGTCAGGCGTTTGGGACAAGCTCGGGTATCGTGGTTGACACGCACGTTCACCGGCTTGCTCAGAGAATGGGCTTCACTGAGGCCGACACTGCCGAAGAGATTGAGCAGAATCTGATGAAACTGTTTCCGAGGAAAGATTGGATTGATGTGGGGAGTGTGCTCATCCTTCATGGCCGCCAGACATGCAATGCCCGAAAGCCAAACTGCGCCGGATGTGTTGTGAACACTCTCTGCCCTTCCGCTGCCCTCTTTGTGAGGGCCGCCGTCTGACTCATCTCAACTCCACGATCTCCCCTTGAAGCAATCAGCGTCAGAACGTAATCAGCACAACCGCCTGCGGATCACTTCCGGGGTAATCCTCGCCAGCTTCCTCGCTGCGCTCGATACGACGATCCTCGCAACAGCAATGCCCGCGATTGCCACTGAGCTTGGAGGGATGGGCCTCTACAGTTGGGCGTTCTCCGTCTACATGATCATGGCTGCCGTGTCGACTCCGATTTGGGGAAGAGTCTCTGACGTTGTCGGGAAGAAACGTATCTTTATCCTGGTCGTTGCGATCTTCCTTGGCGGTTCAGCGCTGTGCGGGCTTTCCACAACCATAATGCAGTTGATCGTCTTCAGAGGGATTCAGGGAATCGGTGCACGGTCTTTGCCACGAATGAACGCGGGAAGGCGCTTGGCTTGCTTGCATCAACGTGGGGGATCGCAAGTGTGCTGGGCCCGCAGGAGTTGCTCAGTGGCAGAGTTCGGGAACTACTCACTCCGGAGACCAGCCTTCGTGCTGCAAGCGTTCACGAATGCGCTGCACGAGGCGTTCCTGGTGGGATTGGTGTGTACCATCGCCTGTGTCGGCGTGAGTTTTCTCCTGCCGCCTCCCGTGCTTCACCAGATGGAGGGTGAGCGTTAGTTCTTAGTCGTAATCTCGGTGTGCAGTTTCATGATGCATTGCCGGCAGAAGAACAACAACCTGTAATCGCCGATCTGTCGCTCAACCAGATCTGTCTTGGGGAACTGCTCTCTGCAAATCGAGCAA
>CAYHRX010000068.1:0-10284 GCA_964359075.1 uncultured Chitinophagales bacterium | reverse complement strand
GGAGGGTATGACGGGGATGTTTGTGAGAAGCCCTATCACGGATACCTTCCCGAAGTACACGGCGGTCAAGGGGAGAGTGCCAAGGGAAGCCGCCAGCGAGACATCACAGACCCTAAGCGTCCACATCAATGCGCGATTCAGGGGGTTCGATGAGTCGAGCAGTGCTATCCACAGGTTCATCTTTGGGTAGAGATACACAATGGAGAGTACAGCCATGAATGAAAGCTGAAACCCGACATCAAAGAGCTGGCGCGCATCGATGCCAAGGATGATGACGGCAGCCACTCCAAGTGAGTTGTATGGATTGGACTTTACCTGGATCAATCCACCGAGCAGAAAGATGGCCGCAACTATTGTGGCACGGACGACGGGCGGCTGACTGGTGGTAATCAACATGTAGAAGAACAGCGCCACAATTGTCAAGAGAATGAGTGCCCACCTTGGGAACCTCAGAATCCTAAACAGAAGAATGACTATCGCTGCAACCACAACCACATTCGAGCCAGACACCGCAAGCACGTGGGCAACACCGGAGTTGGTGAATGCTTGCCTCGTTGATACGGAGATGCCACTCCGCTCCCCAATCAGCAGACCTTTTAGGAACTCCTTTCCCTCACCTTCGTTTGTCTTGTCAATCACGCGCAGGATGTAGTAACGCGTCGGCACGACAACCCTGCTCATCAACCATGACCCTTCCGTGGAATCAATGACCAGCACACTCGCTGCACCGCGCACATGCATGAACATCGTGATGCCGTTTGCCTCGTAGTACTGCTTCTCGCTGAATTCACCCGGGTTGCGGGCATCAGACGGACGAGAAAGCCTGCCGCGCAATGCCAGCACTGAGCCATAGTGGATAATCGGCTGCACGCTGTCGGCTCGAGGACGGACAATTGATACGCGAACATTCTCCTCCACCTTCACCATCCCTTTGGCCACTCTTATCTCGCTGGCATGCAGGATGAAGCGTGTCGTTCTTCCCGATGTATGAGGAGGCTCGGAGACATTTCCAATCAGCACAACTTCCCGACTGAGCAGACTGTCCGGCGTGAACATCGAGCGATCCCGATCCACTGCGAACTTTGTCGCACCGGCGAGCACGCAGACGAGGATAACAGACGGTGTGACAAGCGGAGCCAAAGCTGCAGAGCGTCGAGACAGACCGAAGCACACAAGAGCAATGAGGACTACAGCGAGGAGCAAAGGAATAAGGAGATGCGCGGGCATCGCGAGCCATTGGCTCACGAGTATCCCGGCGATGACCAGCATCGCGAATCGTAACGCGGGCGAGGCAGACAACCTGAAGACACTCATGCCAGAGCCTCTCCGAGGTGAATGGAGTTAATGCGTCTGGTGACGCTCAGTGATCAGATCCATCAGGAGCGGAGTGACACTCGTGATATCCGCCCCATTCGCAGTGTGAAGCTGTGCAGCTACCGCGTTATGGTTGCGACCATAGAGAATGGCGGGAACCGGGTTGCGTGTGTGAGTCTTCGTTGACATGTCCTCGATGTTCCCGTGGTCGCTGGTAATGAAGAGTAATGTGGAGCGAACATCCATCGTCTCAACAATACCTGCAACCATGCCGTCGAGTCGTTCAAGCACTTCAACGGCTTCGGCGAAGTTCTCGGTATGACCGGCGTGATCTGTTTTCCAGTACTCAAACAGGACAAAGTCATTCGCACGGGAGAGTTCAACAAGACGGCGACCAGCTTCTGCAGGATGGATCGTGGGCATGTCGGGATAGCCAAGTTCCTTCCATCCTCCGCTGGTGATGTCAGCGGAAACGCCAAGACCTTCCCGTAAGTCCTGCGCTTTCAAAAGCGGGAGTCCGCTGTACATGCACGAGAGCGTCGTTACAGTCAGACGGTTGCGGCGCTGACTCACGTAGTCGAAGAAGCGCTGGGGAAAAGCATTGGCAAAGTATGGCCGGCGGGCTGCACCGACTAGTTGCTTGAAGACATTCTTCTCTCGAATCACCGGCCTGAGTGTGGAGTACGGGTGCGGTCCGAAATGCTTCCCGATCATCTTTGATGCATTGGTGCCGGTGAACAGCGCTGTTTGGCCTGTGCCGCTCTGCGGCAACCCATCCACACCGAGATTGGCATCAAGAGGAAGAACTGAAGCAGCCTGGCTGGTCAGCGTTTGCTTCCGCAGTGAAGGAAACTCACCATCGAACAGAGAGCGGAACGCCGGGAGCTTTGCTGCAAAGAACGGATTGACCGCCGGATCGGGGGGACCAAGTCCCACCCCATCCAGGAAAAGCATCAACACACGCACACGCCGTCCCCGCAGAGAGATTATTATTGTTTGCCCTTGTTCTTGAATGCTTCAGTCTGGGAATCGATGAAGTTTGCCCAGGTGCGCTCTGTTGTCCGGAACTCCTGCTTGAATTGCTTCTTGAAAACCACCTCAGTCGGCGTGAGTCCGTTGAACACCTTGAATACACCGAATGCCTTCGATTCGCCATGCTGTTCAACCAGGAACTTCATCGTCATACCAAGGATGTAGTGAACGTCCTCGCGTTGTGGCGGGTTGGGATACTGCTGGATGTCCTGGTCGAGGTCGGAGAATGCGGCAAGCCTCGTCCCGATGGGCGGCGTCAGGTTCGCCATCTCACCGGAATGGTACACAGCGTACGACTCTTGCAGCCAACGCGGGCACCCTTTGCCTGAGGTCTGCTCCAACACCGCAAGCGCAAGCTCGTACAAAAGCGATTGCTCAAAGATCTTCCGTGTCAGGAGTGCTTCGACTGGCTGCATGTGAAGAGCGCCTCGCCAATAGATCGCGCCCCGCCAGGGCCGTCGCTGGTTGGTCTTCGAGAGATACTTCCCAATCGAGTCATAGATCCTCACCTCAAGCTTCTTCTTCAAATCAAGGCCAAGTTGGTCGCTGATGAACTTGTATTCATCCTGCAGGAAATCGGCAACCTTCTTCGCGTCCTCCCCGGAAATGCCGCGCTGGTACTGGACGTCCATGTGAACGGTTGACACAGTAGAGAAGGCTTCCTGTGCCTGTACCGCTCCACGCAACGCCACCAAAACACACATTGCACCCAGAAGTCCGATTACCCATCTGAAACTGTTTTGAGTGACCATGGTATTGCACTCCTTCCGTTGATTTCAAAATGTACAACGTTGAATACTGCCTCAGGCGCTTTCGACTATGATTGTCACCGGGCCGTCGTTCAGGATGTGCACGTCCATCATTGCACGGAACACACCTGTTACAACTCTCTCGTTGCCCAGCTTCGAGCGCATGCGCTCGACAAACTTCTCATACAACGGCACCGCTTCCTCGGGCGGGGCTGCATCGGTGAAGCTCGGACGGTTCCCTTTTCGGGTGTCGGCATACAACGTGAACTGCGAGACTACCAATGCCGAGCCCTGCACGTCATTCAGGCTCAGGTTCATCTTCCCTTCTCCGTCTTCAAACACCCGCAGCGCGGAACATTTGTCCGCCAAAACAACCGCATCCTTCTCCGTGTCCCCTTTCCGGATGCCGAGAAGGATCACATATCCCCGACCGATGCTTGCATGAAGCTTCCCCTCAATTGAAATGCTTCCCTCTTTCACCCGCTGGACGACGACTCTCATGCAGCCCGACGCCCTTGCAGCATGCGCTGGTGACCGGCAAAGTCGGCAAACACCTCCACCTCCACCAATCCGGCTTCACTCGCAATCCGTGTGGCCTCCGCCCCCTGATTGTACGCGACCTCCATCAGCAGAATACCGCCGGGGTTCAGCTTCTCTGACGCGAGTGAGCAGATCCGCCGGATGAAGCGGAAGCCGTCGGCATTGTCAGTTGTGGCGGCCACCGGCTCAAAATCTCTCACCTCAGGTGCAAGCGTCCGAAACTCGCCAGCCGAAACGTACGGTGGATTGGCGATGATCACGTCGAACATCCTTCCGGGCAACACGTCAGAAAACACATCGAGTTGTTTCAGCTCGATCCTTGAACATCCATTCCGTTCCACATTCCTTTCAGCAACCTCTAACGCCTTTTCACTCACGTCAATGGATGTAACATGAGTGTTCGACGAAAAACGGTCGAGTGCAATCGGGATGTTTCCGGAACCGGTGCCAATATCCAGCACGTCAAGACGCGGCCTATCGAGGCGTTTGATCCACTCAAGCGCCTTCTGCACAAGCTCTTCGGTTTCAGGACGCGGAATGAGGACGGAGGAATCCACATACAATGGAATCCCCATAAACTCCGTCTCGCCCAGAATATATTGCAGCGGCTCGTGTTTCAGTCGCCGCTGGAGTGCGGCTTTGAAATCCGCCAGCTCCGTCGCGTTCAGCGGACGGTCGAAGCTCGTGTACAGGTCGATGCGCTTGAGGTGGAGGGTGTGCGAAAGGAGAAGCTCGATATTCAACCGGGCATCCTCAAAGTTGCGCTCTTTGAGATACTGCGTCCCCCACTCAATGAGCGAGAGAATCGTCCAGACTCTTGTTGGCTGTTCGGTCGCTTGCATATTCGGGGTTCAATATAAACGCCCCAGCCGTGAAATGCAACGCCGTGCCGCATCATCTCGGTGCTTGTGGCAGCTTCTTTTCAAGCTCGTCGAGACGGTCGATATCGAGCATAACATCGTACGCATCCTTGAGGATTTTGCCCACCTGGTTCTTCTTGGTGATGATGATGACGTAGTAGTCCTTCTGCATCTCTTTCCTGAAGGTGGCAATGATGCGGGTGCTTCCCGCTTTTGGCGTGTACGCTTCGAAGGGCTCGATGATGACCGTCCTTCCTGATTTGTCTCTATCATGAAGGATGATATCGGGAACGTAGACCGCGGGCATTCCTGCGGGGCCGACGCGTACGGTGAATATCTCGCTCGCGTGGCGGTGAGCAATGCGGTGGCTCATCAGCCAGTCGCATACCTTTGCTTCCATCTTTGTCCGCACAGGATGACCAACCTTCGATTCAAACCCGGCTCTGTTGTAAATGATGCGGACTTCGGTCTCTGGTTTTGCCTTCATTGTTCACTTGTCATGGAAAGTTCCTTGAGTGTGCCATCCGTGGCAGCCGGTTCCATCCGTGGACTTAATGAGCTGTATCGATGAGGGTCTTCAACTCGAACGACAAGCAACGCGATGCCGACAACCGAGAAAAGCGCCCCCAGCGCGAACACCGTGTGATACCCAAACTGGTCACTGATCCAGCCGGCGGCAATGCTTGAGAGATAGAACGGTGCGAGCGCAGTGTTCATCAACCCGACGTATGTGGAGCGCTGCTCCACCGGCCCATATTCGATCGACATATTGTATCGCAGCATCAATTCGCTGCCGAGGTTGACGCCAAGGAACACATAGACCAGCATGAACCATCCAAGCGACGGAGCAAGCACGGCACAGACACTGGCACACAGCATCCCCGACGCGGCAACGATCAACGCAACTTTGTGTCCGTAGTGGTCCGCAATGTAACCATTCGCAAATGCACTGACTACCTGTATAGCCACCATAGCAAGTGTGAACTGTCCGACCAGCGACTCGCCGCCACCGAATGACTTCATCGCGTAGACTGTGAAGAATCCCATAGGCATGTTTGCCACCACCAAGAATGATGACATGAGGATGAACCACCTGAAG
Organism: uncultured Chitinophagales bacterium; assembly: GCA_964359075.1. GTDB lineage: Bacteria > Bacteroidota > Ignavibacteria > UBA10030 > UBA6906 > UBA11986. The sequence goes on along the minus strand of CAYHRX010000068.1, from coordinate 4,690 downwards.
CGCTTGTTATGCCTGAAGACGCCCGGCAACCCTCGCAAGTACCCACCCAACGGCCGCTTCGCAACGACCTTGCTCGGCTCCTCCTCGACAAGATTCGATTGCACGATCACAGACGCCATCATAAATGCAAAGCCACAGAAGAAGGCCAGAGCATAATTGAGGGGGAAGGCAAACGTTGAAAGCATCCATATGAGCGCCAGGCCGCAGAGAAACGCAATCGCACCACCAATGGAATTCCTGATGCCGATGAGCCGCCCCCGCTTCTTTAGCGGCGTGACTTTGGCAAACAGATCGAACCAACCAGGCGTCGTGATGCCAAGTCCCATTTGGCTGAGTGCGTAGCACAGCAGCACACACGCAAGCGCCAGCGAGGGGTTCCGCTCCCCAAACACCAACACCGACACTGCAAGGCACAGGATGAACATGCGTTGCGAAGCCCCACCGATGATCGCCCACGGCTTCTTCCATGGCAAGACCTCGACGAACCGCGCAGCGAACACTTGAGGGAGGAACAGTCCAACCCAGAGGATGACTGCGACCAACCCGACTGCAACATTGCCCCCGCCAAGTCTCGTAACGAGCGCGGGCAGCACGGTCTGGGCGGAGACAAACGCCGCCCCTGCGACAAAGAGAACACCTTCAGTAACATTGATGATGAAGTTACGGCGTTCAACAGGAGTGAACGACGTATTCATGGTCACCCTTCCGGACAGCGCGGCATACTCCTAATGTGCAACAATGATTGAATGGTCCTTCAGGATATGAGAAAACGTAGTTGAAGTGTAGATGACCTCGCCACCGATGATGGTCATCTCAACGTGCGTAGCCAGGATCTTTGGCGGATCAATCTTCATAATGTCATTGGAGAGAATGGTGAAGTCCGCCACCTTGCCTTCTTCGATTGTTCCTCGTGTGTTCTCCTCAAACGAGGCGTATGCCGCCCAGATGGTAAACGCTCTGAGCGCTTCCTCGCGAGTCATGCGTTGATCCACGTACCATCCGCCCTCGGGCCAGCCTCTCTGATCCTGGCGAGTGATGGCAGCGTAGAAACCCCAAAGCGGGTTCGGACTCTCGACGGGAAAGTCAGACCCTGCCGGGATAATCGAACCTCTGTCAATCAATGCCCTCCATGCATAGGCTCCCTTCACACGTATTGGTCCGAGTCGATCTTCCGCCCAGTACATGTCCGACGTGCAGTGCGTTGGCTGCATCGAGGGTATGACGCCGAGTTGATGGAAACGCGGGATGTCGGTCGGCTCCAGCACTTGCGCATGTTCAACGCGAAACCGCGCATCTCTTGCTTTCGCGGGGTTTGACTTGAGCAGCTCCTCATACACATTCAGGGCGATGTTGTTGCCCCGGTCGCCGATTGCGTGTGTGCACACCTGAAAGCCTTTGTCCAGCGCCTGCATGACAGCAGACCTGAGTTGATCGGAAGACGTCAGCGTCAATCCCCTGTTCGATGGGTCATCGGCGTACGGTTCAATCAGGGCGGCGCCACGTGAGCCGAGCGCACCATCGGCGTAAAGCTTCAAAGCACGCACCGTAAGCCTGCCGTCGTTGACCTCGATCTCTGGTCCAGATTTCACATAGTGATCCCACGTCTCCCCCATGCCGCCGATCGCGGCGTAGACGCGGAACGGAAATCTCTTCTGTGCTATGAGCTTCCTGTAGATCTCAATACCTTGAAGGTCTACACCCATGTCATGCACTTCGGTCAAGCCAACCTTCACACACTCTTCGACAGCTTTCTGGATTGCTTCTATCCGCTCATCCTCCGAAGGCTGTGGCATCACCGTTTCGACCAGATCAATTGCGTTGTCAATGAACACGCCGGTCGGGTTTCCCATTCTATCGCGTATGATCTTCCCTCCATCGGGGTCAGGAGTTGCCTTGGTGATCGCTGCAAGCTCAAGCACCTTGCTGCTCACCCACACGGCGTGGCCGTCCACACGACGGAGGTACACCGGAACATCTTTCGCCACCGCATCAAGCGCCTCATGAGTGGGGAATGATTTGCCGGGCCACTTGTTCTGATCCCACCCCCGCCCGCGTACCCATGCGCCGGCCTTTGCGCTGGCAACACGTTCTGCAACCAGCTTCTGGATTTCCTCAATCGAGCGTGTGTCCGCGAGATTGATATTTGATACCAACGCCCCCAGCCCCTCCATGTGCGCGTGCGCATCGACGAAGCCGGGATACACCGCACGTCCCTTCAGGTCGATCACTCTGTTGGATGTGAATCTCTTTTGAATCTTCTCATTTGACCCAACACCCACAACCTTCCCCTCATGCACAGCAATTGCCTCTGCCGTGGGCTGTCTGTCGTTTACAGTGTACACCACTCCGTTCACGAGCAGCATCGAAGCTTCCCGGGTACGATTCTGAAAAATAACGAAGTAGGATACGATGAAGATAATGAGGAAGAGCGGGATGATATGCTTTCGTTTCATGAATCACTCAGGCAGTGAAGGTCAGGACGCTCAAGAGTGTTCCAATATAGACAAACACCCGATGAGATTCCAGAGTTGACCGTTGCAACTCATCGCTCAATTCTCTAAGTTGACCGCACGCTGTAGCCTTTCAACACAACCATCGAGCAAAGACATGCGACAAAGATACCCGTGGGTCCCCCGTGAGGAGTTCTCGGACTTCGTTCGCATCGTACGCAGACTGCGGCACGAGTGTCCATGGGATAGGGAACAAACACACCAATCCATCCGGCACGCCCTGATTGAGGAGGCATACGAAGTGGTCGAAGCTCTCGATGAAAACAACCTCGACGAGCTGAGGAAGGAGTTGGGAGATCTGCTGCTTCATGTTGTTATGCACGGAACGATGGCAGAGCAGGCAAACGAGTTCACCCTGAAGGAAGTGATTGAAGGGATCAGTGAAAAGCTCATCCGCCGACATCCTCATGTCTTCGGCACAAGGAAGGTGAAGGACGCTCATGAGGTAAAGAAGAACTGGGAGAAACTGAAGATGGCAGAAGGACGTGCATCGGTTCTTGAAGGTGTGCCGAAACACCTGCCAGCGCTACAGCGGGCATTGCGTGTGCAAGAACGTGCAGCCAAGGTGGGTTTTGATTGGAAGAGGATTGATGATGTGTGGAACAAGGTTGAAGAAGAATTGGGAGAGCTGAAGAAAACGCTGCGCACGAAGAACAAGAAGAGACGTGAAGATGAGTTCGGTGACTTCCTGTTTGCTCTTGTGAATTACGCCCGCTTCATCGACGTGAACCCCGAGAACTCTCTGCGTAACACGATCGAGAAATTCAACCGCCGGTTCCGATACATCGAGCAGGAATTGAAGAAGGCCGGTAAGGACATTCACGACTCATCGCTTGAAGAAATGGACGAGCACTGGAACAGGGCAAAGAAGAATGGGATGTGAGATTTGAGATTTGGGATTTAAGATCTAAGATTTATCCCCGTTGTGGTACTTGTCGTACGCGTCGATGATGTCCTTTACCAGCCTGTGTCGCACCACATCGTTCCGATCGAAGTAGACGAATGCTATTCCATCCACTCCTTTCAACACCTCCTGAATCTGCACCAGGCCCGAGGAGGCCTTTGTGGGCAGGTCGATTTGAGTGACATCGCCGGTGACAATGGCGCGTGAATTTGGACCGAGTCTCGTGAGGAACATCTTCATCTGCATGGCCGAGGCGTTCTGTGCTTCATCAAGGATCACGAACGCGTTGTTCAGCGTACGTCCGCGCATATAGGCAAGCGGCGCAATCTCGATGACGCGTTTTTCAAGGTAGCCTCGCAACTTCTCTCCCGGAATCATGTCATCAAGAGCGTCATACAACGGCCGGAGGTACGGATCAATCTTCTCTTTGAGATCTCCTGGAAGAAAACCGAGGCTCTCCCCCGCTTCAACGGCTGGACGGGTCAGCACAATCTTCGTGATCTCGTTGTTCTTCAGGCTCGCAACCGCAAGCGCCACAGCCAGGTACGTCTTGCCTGTTCCCGCAGGTCCAATGGCAAACACAATGTCGTTCTTCTTTACTGCGCGCAGATACTCCCGTTGGCCGGGCGTCTTTGCACGGATGATCTGGTTCTTTGTGAAGAGGATCGTTGCGTCAAGCTCGTCGCTGCTGAGCGATGAGGTGATTGTCTTGGGAAGTGCCGGCTCACCATTCGCGGTAACGAGGTCAATCACCGTGTCGACGTCGTTGGTAGTCAGGCTGCCGTTCTTCGTGAGAAGGAAGATGAGCTCCTTGAACACCTTCTCTATCTGTTCAACTTCGGAGGCGTTCCCCTTGATGTTGATTGTATCCCCACGTACCACAATATTCGAGTCGAACCGGTTCTCAACGATCTGGAGGTTTGCGTCGTTGAGTCCCAGCAAGCCAAGCGTATCAACACCATCGAGCCTGATCTTTTTTTCTACCAATGATGCTCTCCTGCTCTTTGAATTGACAAATACAAAACCCCCTCCCCTGCACTGGACAGGAAAGGGGGTTGGATTAAGTTGTACTCAGAAGCGAGTACGAGAACTCTGGTGATTGTAAACCGCCTCCCGCTACTTGGCAGCCTTCTTTGCGTAGTATGATCTTGCAGCTGCTTTCTCTTCCTTGGTCATCTCGCCAGCCGTTGGGATCTTCAGCTTCTGGCCGGGGTGAATGATATCGGGATCCTTGATCTGATCACGGTTGCCCTGCCAGATCTTCGGCCACATCCAC
>CAYHRX010000067.1:0-10365 GCA_964359075.1 uncultured Chitinophagales bacterium | reverse complement strand
ACAGCATTAGAAGTGTTTCGCTCATGTGTTGCACTTCCTCGTTGAATTCAGCATTTGAAGTTCTTGATATCGTCATCAGAGATGAACTTGTCGTCTGCCCCGTTGCAGGCAAGGATCTTCGCTTTCACTTTGCCTTTTGCAGCTGGTGACTGGGTAGCCAGGCTCCCGTGAAAGCTCACGACGCCTCTCAGGTCTGCACCTTCACGAGCCATTGCAAGTACCACACCTCCACCGAAGCAGTAGCCAATTGCCGCAATGCGCGCCGGATCGACGTGTTCAGCCTTCTTCAGAAACTCCATGCCAGCCATGAACCGGGCCTTCATCGAGGGCATGTTCTTCATTACTTCTCCCGCGAACTTTCCGGCGTCATCAGGATGATTTGCCTGTTTGCCATCGCCGTACATGTCCACGGCGAGCGCGACATAGCCCAACTCAGCCAGCATATCCGCCCGCTTGCGTGCATACTCATTGTGTCCCCACCACTCGTGCACAACCAGCACTCCAGGCCGTTTGTCTTTCAGCTTATCGTCATAGGTGATGTAGCCATTCAGCGTCACGCCATCAGCGGAATACTCCACGGCCTTGCCGACAACTGCTGCGTGTGACGTACCAACGCTCATAAGCACGAGCACAAATAACGCGATACGCATGTTGACCTCCCTCGGATATGAACAAGCATGTTGAGAATGAACAGCAGAGTGGACTCAAACTAGTGAATTGGAATCGCAAGAGCAACCATGGACTTGTTTTTGCAATGGAAGGAGTGTAGTTTAAGGCATGGTTCTGCATTGAAAGACCATGTTGACGATTCCAAAGCCGGAAATTGCTGCACGGGCTCAGCGTATTGTAGGTCTGCTTGCGCACGAGTTTCCCTCACGCAATGGACTGAATCGTAAAGCCCTGCAGAGTGCTGCTGAGTTCATTGAGCAGGAGTTTGTCTCATGTGGCGTGAAGGTGCGGTCGGAGTCTTATCCTGCCAGGGGCGGGCCTGTCTGCAATCTCGCTGTTGAGCAACATGGAGCAGAACCTCACCTACCGTGCATTGTCATCGGTGCGCATTACGACACAGTGCTTGGCACGCCGGGCGCTGATGACAATGCCAGCGGTGTCGCAGGTCTGATTGAGTTGGCTCGTCTCCTTGCGTCGTACTCAAACCGCCGAACGATTCACTTCATCGCATTCCCTCACGAAGAGCCTCCGTACTTCTACACTTCGCAGATGGGGAGTCGTGTGTATGCCGAACAGCTGAAGCAGAAGAGCATCAGGGTTCAACTCATGTTCTCTCTCGAAATGATCGGCTATGGAGGAGATGGGATTGGACAGGGTTACCCCTTTCCGTTGATGAGACGGCTCGGTGGCTACCCTGAAAACGGAGATTTCATTGCTCTTGTTGGGAACATCCGCACGAGAAGGCTCCTTAGGGTTGTCCAGGATGCCATGACTCGAAGCTGTTCCGTCGATGTGGAAACCCTCGCTGCACCCGGCTTCCTTCCTCCATTGTTTCTCTCGGATCATTCTTCGTTCTGGAAGAATGGTTTTCCCGCGCTGATGGTCACCGATACGGCTTTCCTCCGGAACCCACACTACCACCGTGCGACCGATACTGCCGATACACTGAACTACGACTTCCTCGCTGAAGTTGTTGTCGGCATGTATGGTGCAGTGCTCGCGTTAGACCGCCTTGAGTAGATGCGATGGCAACCCTCAACTATGCCGTATGGAAATGATGTCTCCATCTTTCACAACGTACTCCTTTCCCTCCAACCTCCACTGTCCTGCCTCTTTTGCTTTGGCGAACGATCCACCGTGTGCGATGAAGTGGTCGTAATGAACAACTTCGGCGCGGATGAACTTGCTGAAAAAATCGGAGTGAATCACACCAGCTGCTTCCTGTGCCGTCATGCCTTTCCTGATCGTCCAGGCCCGACACTCGTCCTCACCGACAGTGAAGAATGACTGCAGGCCGAGGAGCGCATACGCTTCGCGGATCAGGGTATCGAGGGCGGATTGCTTGATGCCATACTCCTCCATGAACACCCTGGCTTCGTCATCGGCAAGCTCAGACATCTCCATTTCTATCTTCCCGAAAAATGAAACCACCTTCGTGTGCTTTCCTGCCTTCTTTCCAGCGATTTGTTGCACGTGGTCTGCAACGTCAGCACGCTGGGATTCGTCGAGGTTGAGTGCGATGAGCATTGGCTTGATGGAGAGGAGCTGGTACGTCTTCAGAATCTGCATTTCTTCCTTTGTGAAGTCCACTTCACGCAACGGCTTCTCAGACTCAAGCGCCTGGTGACATTTCTCCATCACTGGCAGCTCACGCTTGCTTTGTTCGTCGCCGGATTTCTGCATTTGCTTCTTGAGCCTGTCGATCCTTGTCTCAACGACGGAAAGGTCCGAGAGGATAAACTCTGTCTCCAACGAGGCGATATCCCGGACGGGATCAATTGTGCCATCGGGGTGGGGGACGCTGTCGTTTGCAAACAACCGGACGACCTGCACGAGGGCATCGTTGGTCTTGACACTCGCAAGGAAGTTTGTTGTGAACTGTGTGGTACCCGACTCTCCCTTCTTCAAACCCACAACGTCTACGAATTCGATAGTGGCGTGCACCGTGCTCTTTGGTGAAAAGATCTCAGCGCATTTGTCCAGACGTCCGTCAGGAACCTTCACAACGGCATGATGCGCCTCTACCTTTGTGAGTGCGCCGGCATCAAGGTGCGTCTTCGTGATGGTTTGAAACAGCGTTGACTTGCCTGAAAACGGAAGTCCGACGATACCTATTTGCATGGGCTTACTTTCGTGAGTGTGTGATGCTTCCAGTAATATAAGGAAACAAATGCTTACGACGAAAAAGATTCCTATCTTTGAACCCATCCAAACCAGAATCATCATTTGATACGATGCCCTTCCTTGGGGAACTGAGCGCTCTTCTTACTGCATGTCTTTGGTCTTGCAGCGCAATGGTATTCGCATCTGCGACGAGACGGGCGGGCTCGTTTCAGGTCAACATCACTCGGTTGATACTTGCCGCCGTCTATCTTGTGGTGATGATCGCTCTGATGCGACTGGACGTGATGCTCTCGAAAACTCAAGTTCTCAACCTTTGCTTAAGCGGAGTTGTCGGCCTTGCTCTTGGTGATACGTTCCTGTTCAAGGCCTTCCAGGAGATAGGTGCGCGCATTAGTATGCTGATCATGTCAGTCGCTCCAGCGATAGCAGCCTTGTTCGCGTACTTTGTATTGGACGAGACTCTGTCGGCTGTTGGTGTGCTCGGGATCGCCATCACTATCTTGGGAGTTGGCGTTGTGGTTCTTGACCGTGGATCAGGCGGCTCGCAAAGGATTTCACTGACGACATCGGGCATTGTGTACGGCATACTTGCGGCAGCGGGACAGGGTGCAGGATTGGTTCTCGCGAAGCTGGCGTTTCGGGAGGCTGATCTCAACGGGTTTGTTGCGGCTGCAATACGCATCAATGCTTCGTTGGTGCTTCTGCTTCCAGTTGCGTTGATGACAAGACGCTTTCGCAATCCGGTTCGGATGTTCGCACAAGAGAGAAAGGCCTTCTGGCTCACCGCTCTGGGCTCTGTGCTTGGGCCGTTTCTCGGGATTTCCTTCAGTCTCATAGCAATTGAACATACGAAGGTGGGGATTGCCGCAACCATCATGGCGCTTGTGCCGATTCTGATGTTGCCGCTGGTCAGAATCGTGTACAAAGAGCAGCTCACCTGGCGCGCTATCCTCGGCGCTTTTGCGGCCGTTGGAGGTGTTGCAATGTTATTCCTGAGATAGGGAAGAAGAACTGGCCAAACAATCAGCAAGGTTGCCCTTTGCCGCGTTGAAAAGGGGTTTGAGTTTTCATATATTGGACGAGGTGTGAAATGGAGAGCTGGCAGAACGGCTATTGCACCGGTCTTGAAAACCGGCGCCCGCAAGGGCTTGGGGGTTCGAATCCCTCGCTCTCCGCATCAGTCCCGGCATGAAACGCCGGGATTCTCATTCCGACATCGAAGTTAGCAACACAGTCTGACGCGCTGAGCTAACTTCGGTCGGAATGGAACTTGGGGGTTCCCTGCCCGCCCTTTTGAATCTCATGAGGCAGGGGGGGAATCCCTCGCTCTCCGCATCAGTCTCGGCATGAAACGCCGGGATTCTCATTCCGACATCGAAGTTAGCAACACAGTCTGACGCGCTGAGCTAACTTCGGTCGGAATGGAACTTGGGGGTTCCCTGCCCGCCCTTTTGAATCTCATGAGGCAGGCGGGGAATCCCTCGCTCTCCGCAACTCAAACCTGCCCACACTGTTTCCTCCGTAACTCATTCTGCCACAAGGTCAGCGCATCCTCAAAAACAGCTCATGTCAGTCTGCCACTGAGGATTGACGCAAAGCAAATGACCACACTTGGTACACACTCCAACCGAGATGCACAGATTCGTCACGCCCGAGTAGTTCAACAGATCGGATTTCTTTCTCTGTTTGAGTACTGTCACAGATACAGCCACTCCCTCGTTGTATATTCGTACAGGTTAACGAGCACACTAAAGGGCATGTTATCTGATCAGCAAATAGTCGGCAAGAGTAAGCACGTCGAGAAGCTGCGGAAGCGTATTGCTCAATTGGCTTCCAGCCGCAAAGATGTTCTCATCTATGGTGAAGCAGGCGTTGGGAAGACCACGGTTGCGTCCAGCATTGTTAATGATGACGACACGCTTTCACTGTGCCTTGCTCAAATGGACGAGCCAGCCCTTGAGTACTCACTGTCAGGAGTCGCCAGCGGCACTGTGTTGTTCGAGGAGCTGGAAAGCGCGAGCTTCAGGAATCAGGACCGGGTTGCCAAGTTTGTCTCCGGGCGGCCAAAGAGCGTACGGGTTCTTGTGACACTAAGAGCATCTGTAGAGGAGTTGCTTGCACAAGGCAAATTGTCGGACGATCTCTACACATGTATCTCGAAGCTCGAGGAAGTTGAAATATGCCCGCTGCGGGAACGTCCCGAGGACATTCCGCTGCTCGTCAAGCATTTCGCCAGTGGCCTCATCATCGATATCAATACTCTTGACTTTCTTGTCAAGCAGCCCTGGCATGAGAACGTTCGCCAGTTGAAGACAGTCATCGACCGCTGTGTATCTTCCGCAGTTGATGGCAATTTCGTGCTGCCGGAGGAGTTAATCGACGAGAGGACCGAGGTTGTGAAGATGATCAGCGAGCTGATGGAGAACCAGAAGCCCGCTCTTCAGAAATCTCTGGACATTATGGAAGGGACAATCATCCAGCGGACGCTTGAGCGCTTCGGCTTCAACGAATCCAGGGCTGCGCAATTCCTTGGTATGACCGAACAAGTATTCGGGCAGAAGGTGAAAGCACTGGCCATTGCAAAAGTCAACTCTCGCTAAGTTTCTCCTTTTCCTGCTTCAGCATCTCTTTCTGTTTCTCAGCGCAGTACGTTTTCCCCGTGGAAGTAATTCACTCTGCTGTGCAAGACGCACCATCAACAGAATGCCATCTTGATTCTCGACCAGACATGAGCTAAATTGCTGCGGAAGACAGTCCTTTGAAAAGGCCTCTTTCATCCACGCAGATTGGATTTGTCTTATCGCATACCCCGATCCGCCGAAGTCGGGTCATCGCCAACCAAAAGCGGCTAGGAACTTCAAAGGTCATGAAACGACGACTCAGATTAGCATTGGTCACAGGAATCATCCTGATTCTTTCCATTTCGGCATCCGTTGCCGGAGGGAAACTCACTGCGCGCCTTCAGTTTGCAATGAACAGACTTGCGCCAGATGAGGAAGTTTACGCGTGGGTCTACTTGTCAGACAAGGGTGTCTATGAGGCGATCAGGCAGTCAATACCTCTCACCATCGTCTCTGAGCGCTCTATTGAACGACGAAGGAAGGTCCGAAGCTCAAAAGATCTTGTGGACTACACTGATCTCCCCGTCGAGCAGGCATACGTCGACCAGGTTGCGAAGCAGATTGTGAGAGTCCGGCAGCGATCCCGGTGGTTCAACAGCGTGAGTGTGGTTGCAACGAAAGCGCGGATCGCATCTCTCGAAGGTCTTCCATTCGTCACGCAGATTGATCTCCTTGCCCGGTTCAGCAAGAATCAGACGGAACAGGAGGAGGCGGCACAGGGAGTTGAGCAGTCAGCGACACGACAGGAAGACGGCATCCACTCGCTGGACTATGGGGCTTCGTTTGGCCAGGTCAACCAGGTCAACGTCCCCGCCGTGCACGATCTCGGCAACCATGCAGAAGGCGTCTTCGTCGGTGTATTCGATAACGGCTTCCGGCTGCCAAACCACGAGTCGTTCGCAAGCATGAACATTGTGGCGACATACGATTTCGTTGACCACAAAGTAAGTGTCGTCCCTAACAACCCCAGCCCTTCGTTTGGGTCTCACGGTGTGAATACACTCTCAACAATAGGCGGGTACAAGCCCGGACAGCTTATTGGTCCGGCCTTCGGGGCGAACTTCATCCTTGCCCGCACGGAGAATGACAGCAGCGAAACCCCGATCGAGGAGGACAATTGGGTGGCCGCAATCGAGTGGGCGGACAGCATTGGTGTGGATGTCACGAGCACATCGCTTGGGTACCTGACATACGATGCACCGTACACAAGCTGGACGTGGCAGGACATGAATGGCAATACGACCGTCATTACCCGCGCGGCGGATTGGGCGGTCAGCAGAGGAATCGTGGTTGTGAATTCGGCGGGCAACGAAGGCTACAGTGCAAGCCACAACACACTTGGCGCCCCTGCAGATGGCGACAGCGTGCTCTCGGTCGGCGCCGTGAGCTCCACAGGAACACGGAGCAGTTTCAGCTCGGTAGGGCCAACGACAAGCATACCGCCGCGCATCAAACCGGATGTCATGGCTCAGGGCTCTTCCGTCCGCGTGGCAAGTGCAACCAATACCACGGGCTATGGCTCCGCTTCGGGGACATCCTTTTCGTGCCCGCTTGCTGCGGGTGTAGCTGCGCTCATCATCTCTGCGCGTCCGAATGCGACGCCCCTCCAGGTGATGAACTCCATGCGCGCAACGGCGAGCAGAGCCGGGTCTCCGGATAACCAGTACGGTTGGGGGATTCTGAACGCTCTCGCTGCGATCAACGATCTTCCTCTTCCAATCCAACTGCAATACTTCACAGGAATCTTCGTGCGCAACTCGAACAGTGTTCAACTCAACTGGGGGACGTTGAGTGAAGTGAATAACTATGGATTTGTGGTTCAGCGGAGAACCGAGGCCCGGGAATTCGCCGATCTTCCCAACAGCTTCGTACCCGGGCACGGCACAACGAACGAGCCACAGCATTACTCATTCGTTGACACAACAGTTCTCCCCGGCATCTGGCTCTACCGTCTCAAGCAGATCGATCTTGATGGGACAGTGCACTATACTGAGACCATCAGAGTTGATGTACTCACTGGTGTTCAGGAAGCGACGGCTACTGAGTTTGCTTTGCATCAGAACTATCCCAACCCGTTCAATTCGTCAACAATGTTGTCATTCAACATTCCCTACTCAACATTCGTCGTTCTCAAGGTTCAGGATGTGCTTGGCAGAGAGGTAGCAACGGTCGTGAATGAAGAACTGAAGCCTGGCAGCTATCAGAGAACACTAAACACAAGCGGGTGGGCGAGTGGAGTGTACGTGTATCGTCTGCGAGCTGGCAGCCACACAGATACTAGGAAACTCGTAGTGTTGAAGTGAAGGGCCCGTCGTGCCTCACGGGTTGGATAAACAATCGGGGCTGAGTCATGAAGATTGAGGTTCGATTCGGATACTTCTTGATGACTGATTTCAAGGAGCATATTGGCTCTCGCAACAACTACGGCGGCTTCGACTTTTTGATCGGAGTCGGATACGTTTGGGGAGGAGGGTAGGTCGTGATATGGGATCTCTCAACGGACGGCAGGCCAATGCATGGATTGGTGAGTTTGCATCTATCGACAGCCAGATTCTCTTCGAATGACGTGGAAAAACACGCCTGATCTTGTTACATTTACTACGCTTCCTCCACTATTCCGCTTCTGAGGTTGAATCGTCCCGCAGGGCGAGGTGCCATCGTCGTTTCTTGAATCACTAAATCGCATGGAGTTTCATATGAAATCCGTCCTCATGTTCTTCATCGCTGTCCTGTTTCTCGTATCTCTTCCGTGCCTGGCTCAGGATAAGGTATCCGACGAGAGTAAGTCAAAGGATCCGCTCTCGACAGAGACGTTCAAAGGTCTGAAGTTTCGTTCAATCGGACCGGCACTGACCTCCGGTCGTGTGGTAGATTTCGCCGTGAACCCAAACGATCGAAGTCAGTACTATGTTGCATCGGCCTCCGGCGGCGTGTGGAAGACCATCAACTCCGGAACAACATGGGAACCTGTGTTCGATAACGAAGGCTCGTACTCTATCGGGTGTATTACAATGGACCCGCACAATCCCTCTGTTCTCTGGGTGGGATCGGGTGAGAACAACAGTCAACGCAGTGTTTCGTACGGCGACGGCGTTTACCGGTCGGAAGATGGAGGGAAGAGCTGGGAGAATGTGGGATTGAAGTCCTCTGAACATGTTGGTAAGATCGTGATCGATCCGCGCAATTCGAGCGTCGTCTATGTTGCGGCGCAAGGGCCGTTGTGGGGACCGGGTGGAGATCGGGGGCTCTACAAGACCACGGATGCAGGGAAAACGTGGAACTGCGTTCTGAAGATTAGCGAGAACACAGGTGTCACGGATATGGTAGTGGATCCCCGCTATCCTGATGTTCTTTACGCCGCATCCTATCAACGGCGGCGGCATGTCTGGACGATCATCAACGGTGGTCCCGAATCAGCAATCCACAAGTCAACTGACGGCGGTACGACGTGGAAGAAACTCAAAGGCGGATTGCCTGGCGAAGACATGGGACGCATCGGTCTGGCGATCTCTCCCATCAATCCCGATGTGCTCTATGCTGTCATAGAGCTGGCCAACCGGAAGGGCGGCTTCTACCGATCGACGAATCGAGGTGCAACGTGGGAGAAGCGGAGTGACTACTCCGCCGGTAGCGCACAGTACTACAGTGAAATCTTCTGCGATCCCAAAGACGTCGACCGTGTCTACTCAATGGATGTCTACCTGAAAGTTACCGATGATGGCGGCAAAACATTCAGGAACCTCGGTGAGAAATCCAAGCACGTCGACAACCATGCTCTCTGGATTGATCCGAACAATACGAACTACTACCTCGTTGGAGGCGATGGAGGAGTGTACGAGAGCTTCGACCGTGCCGAGAATTGGTCTTACAAAGCCAACCTCCCGATCACGCAGTTCTATCGTGTTGCCGTGGACAACGCAACACCGTTCTACAACGTCTACGGCGGAACACAGGACAACTTCACGCTCGGCGGACCTTCTCGCACAATAAGTACTGCAGGCATCGTGAACGCTGACTGGATTGTGACTGCAACCGGCGATGGATTTGTCTCGCGCATCGATCCCGAGGACCCAAACATCGTCTACTCCGAATCGCAGTACGGCGGCCTGGTTCGGTACGACAAGAAGAGTGGCGAAATCATGGGGATCAAACCGCAGGAAGGGAAAGGCGAAGCACCGTACCGATGGAACTGGGACTCGCCATTCGTTATCAGTCCACATTCACACACCAGACTCTATTTCGCGGCAAACATCGTGTTCCGCAGCGACGATCGTGGGAACACGTGGAAGAAAGTCAGCGGCGACCTCACGAGAAAGATCGACCGGAACAAGCTCCCCGTGATGGGAAAAGTGTGGGGCGTTGATGCCATCGCGAAGAATGCATCCACATCCTTTTATGGAAACATTGTCTCACTGGTCGAATCGCCTGTGAAGGAAGGCGTGCTCTATGTCGGAACAGACGACGGACTTCTTCAAGTCACGGAAGACGGTGGCGCGAGCTGGCGCAAGGTTGAGAAATTCCCTGGTGTGCCGGAGATGACGTATGTGAGCTGTCTGCTCGCATCTCAACACAACGGCAGCACAATCTTCGCGGTGTTTGATAATCACAAGAACTCAGACTTTCACCCATACATTTTGAGGAGTGATGACGCGGGTCGTTCATGGACTTCCATCAAAGGTAACCTGCCGGAGAGAGGAACCGTGTATTCCCTCGCAGAAGACCATGTGAACAAGGAACTTCTTTTTGCGGGCACGGAGTTCGGAGTCTTCTTCACGATAGATGGAGGGAAGAAGTGGGTTCAACTCAAGGGTGGGCTTCCGACGATTGCCGTGCGTGACATTGCTATCCAGAAACGAGAGAATGATCTCGTGCTTGGCACATTTGGCCGGGGGTTCTACATCCTTGATGATTACACACCACTGCGTAGTCTTACACCGGCAACGTTGGCTGC
>CAYHRX010000066.1:0-10388 GCA_964359075.1 uncultured Chitinophagales bacterium | reverse complement strand
GGTGCGTCCTGGATCGGCTTGGCAAGCTCGAATCGTATCCCTTGAGCGAGAGCGCAGATCCTTTCGACACTCCTCCCGGAAAGACGCTTCAGATTCCTGTAGGGACCCAGGAGTCCGACGCGCAGATTGAGTTCCTCAGTCCGGAACCCGCCTCGCGTGTCAACTCTGATGACCTGCTGATCTCGGTTTCGCTTTTGCGTGCGGATTCCATTGTGGTCAAGCGTGCAACGCAGTTGCTGCTCGACGGGGCAGATGTTACCGAGGGCTCCATTATCAACGATGACATTATCGTACTGGCGCCGGAAAACATGGGCGTGCCGATCCGCTCGGGTGCTCACCGCCTGACGGTGCGATTGTTCAACCGGGATGGGAACCTCCATCGAACCGCCTCGATCACGTTCACTGTCGTCGGGGGCGGATTCACGCTCACTGAGCCATCTGACCTCTGGAAGTACAACGCGTCTGTGCTGCTCGAATCGCGACACGAAGGCATCGGTGCTGTTGGTACGTGGTACAACCGCGGGAACATCATGCTGGGTGGTTCGGTCGAGGAGTGGCGGTTCAATGTGAACACATTTATCACATCCGACGAGAGCGCCGACCGCCAGCCACAGAACAGGTACTTTGGAAGTGCCGAATCGCCGTGGCTGCGAGTCGGGTACGGCGATGCATTTCCTTCTTTCCCCAATCTTATTCTCAGTGGGAAGCGCGTCCGCGGATTGATCTCAGCGCTCAAACTTGGCTGGTTCAATATCGATCTCACACTTGGCAAGACATCTCGTGCAATTGAAGGGAACCTGTTGAAGAAGTTTCCTGCCGACAGTTTCGCTGTTGAGTACAGAAGAGACTCGCTTGCGGGACAGATTCCAGCGTACGGTAAAATAGATGCCCAGACCTGGGGGAAATTCTCCTACGGGACGTATGGCAGGAACTTGTTTGCTGTCCGGCCAAGTTTTGGATCGGGCGAGTACTGGCAGTTCGGGCTGACCTGGCTGAAGTCGAAGGATGACATCACCTCTATCAACTATGGGACACGACCGCAGGAAAACTTTGTGGCGGGGACAGACTTCGTCGCACGCTTCGACGAGAAGCGTATCGAGCTTTCCGGGCAGGGCGCCTTCAGCGCGTTCAACAGCGACATCTCGAGCGGCGATTTCACAGACGCCTACATCGACTCGGTGTACGCCAAGGATGCCGACAAGATCAAGCGCGCACGTGACATCCTCAAGAATGTCATCACGGTGAACGACAACCTGCGACCGTTGAAATTCAACAAGCTGGCCACAATCGCTTACGATGTCGCGCTTGCATTGAACTACTTTGACAACGCGTTCAAGATCACATACCTATTCAGGGGAAGCGATTACAACTCATTTGGACAGACGTTCCTGCGCAAGGATATCCAGGGGGTCAACATCTCTGACAGAATACGTCTCGCTGAGAACCGCCTACTCACAACGGTCAGTTTGGAATTCTTGAAAGACAATACTAGCAGTTCCAGGATTGCCACAACCTCATTCAGCAACATCAATATCGCCCTGAGCTACTATCCCGGATTGGAATTCCCCAGTACCACCATTGGGTTTGCCCGCTATACGAGCAAGAACTATCTCTCGGGCATGTCCATGGACGCTGTTGACGACGCCACAACCCGTTTCTTCCTTCAATCCTCGTATGAGTTCGACCTGTCCGCAAAACATACCGCGTCGTTCAACCTCTCCACCTCGAATAGAAAGGACCGTTCCATCAGACGATATGATGTACAGAACGTAACTGTCTCCTTCGGGTTGAATACGCGCTACGCTGTTCCTCTTCAGACGAGTGTCGATGTCAGCATAAATACAAACTCGTTGCCATCGTCCACTGTGCTGGGTGCGACCACGAAGTTCAACTATACTACAGTATCGTTTAACGCAAGTTACGCCCTGATCCGAGATCTTCTCTCCGTAATGGCCGCGGCAAGTCCAACGTTTGGCGATTTCAAGCGCACGGTCTGGGATGCAACCGTGGAGTGGAATGCCATGCCAGCAATGACCTTCGAGCTTCAGTTCAGCCTCTATAACAATCACGGGATCTCAAAGGATACGATCTGGAGTCTGCGATACCGGTATGATGTGTAGCTGAGGGTAGCACCCTATGCCACGAACCCGTCTCTCCACATCACAACACCGCTGGCTCTCGAAGCTCGGCCTCGCATTCGCCGTCGCGCTGTTGGTCATCGTACTCACCCAGGACAATATCCTCAAGCTCGGCATCATTCAACGGCTTGAACTCGCTTCGATCGACTACCGCTTCGAGTCGCGGGGGACCGATCTTGCGTTCAAAGACTCCAGCGACGTCGTTATCGTGGAGATCTCCGAGGAGTCGTTCAAATCCCTTCCTGAAAAGTGGCCCTGGCCTCGTTCCTACTATGCCCGTCTTATTCGTAATCTCAAGACCGCCGGTGCACGCGCAGTCGGAATTGACCTGATTCTTAGCAGCAGCGTGCTTGGCCCGCAGGATAATGATGAGCTGCGCGCGGCAATCCACGAGACCGGGATTGTCGTCCTGGCCGGCAAAGTGCCACAGAAGGAGGCGGACTACAACATCGTCACGGCAAATGAGAACTACGGCAACATGTTTTTCAATGTCGATAGCTGCCTCGGTGCAGTTAATGTGCTGAGTGATGCTGATGGTGTATTGCGGCGATACCAACCCATGTGGGCAAACAACACCAATCTGCTCATTCCCGCATTCGGTTTCGGTGTGCTTGACAAACACTATGGTCTTCCGGCACTGAGCATTGTCGAGAACTTCGCCGACCATTTTGTTTTCATCCATGCTGAAATACCGAAGTACGATGCCACCACATTTCTCATCAACTTCTACGGCCCTGCCGGAACCTTCCGGCGTGTGAACTTTGTCGATGTCATCGACGACGAAACTCTCACCACCATAGAAGAGGCACAAACAGAAGCCGAGATCAACCTCTTTAGCGATCCGGATATAGGCTACCTGCAGAGTGGCGTGTTTAAGGACAAGATCGTCATTGTCGGCTCGATGGCGCCGGAGGAACATGACCTTTTCCCTGTATCGTTTGCGCGCGGACAACAAGCAGGCGACAACCTGATGTACGGCGTGGAAATCCACGCCAACGTGATTGAGAATGTCCTCCGTAACGATTTCATCACCAAACAATCAACCACCACTGAGGTCCTTGCCGTCTTCTTCTTTACGATTGTGACCTTCCTTGTAACCTCGGGGCTTAAGAGCTCAAAGACACGGCACGCGTTCCTTGTTGAGCTCAACGGATTCCTGTTTGTTCTTGCAGAGGTCTTTGTTGTCGGCTATGCCGCACTGATCCTCTTCAACAAACACAACTACCTGCTCACGGCAATCAGTCCGATCCTCGCCGTGCTTGCGGGTTATGTCTCCAGCACGGTGTATCACTTCGTGGTCGAGCGGAAGCAGCGCATGCTGATCAAGAGCATGTTCAGCACATACGTCAACCCCACCGTTGTGGAAGAGTTAATCGTCAATCCCGAAAAGCTCAAGCTCGGCGGTGAGAGACGAGAGTTGACGGTTCTGTTTAGCGACATCGAAGGGTTCACTACTCTCTCTGAAGGGATGCCTCCTGAACAACTCGTCGGTTTGCTGAATGAGTACCTGAGTGCAATGACGGAAATTATTTTCAGAAAAGACGGAACACTTGACAAGTATGAGGGTGATGCCATCATGGCGTTCTGGGGCGCGCCGATCCCTCAACCCGACCATGCATTGCGTGCATGTCTTAGCGCGCTGGAGATGCAGGAGAAACTTCACTCCATACGCTCTGAGTGGCGGCAACAGGAGAAACCAGCCTTAAACGTCCGCGTCGGGATCAACACCGGCGAGATGGTCGTCGGCAATATGGGCGGCATGGGCAAGTTCGACTACACGGTCATCGGTGACAGCGTGAACCTGGCTTCACGCCTGGAGGGTGCGAACAAACAGTACAAGACCGGCATCATGGTGAGCGAGCGGACATACGAACTGGTACAAGGAAAGATACGTGGCCGGGAGCTGGACCTCATCGCCGTCAAAGGCCGCTCTGCGCCATTGAAAATCTTTGAGCTTCTTCGTCTGAATGATGGCGGTGTAGATGCAACCTTGGAAGCGTTCCTCACAATCTATGAAGAGGGGCTGAAGCTTTACAGGGAGAGAAGGTGGGATGAGGCACGGAAGAAGTTCGAGCGGGCGCTGCATCTCAGGAGAGACGACCATCCGTCGAAGATGTACATTGAACGGGCAAGCCTCTACGCCGTGAACCCGCCTCCTACCGAGTGGGATGGCGTCTTCGTCATGCAGACGAAGTAATCACCACAAGACATTCTGTACGAACGCTTCTTGCATTGCGATGATGTTTGCAACACCGTCTTCGTTGACCTTCTCAGTCATCAGCGCACTCACCTCGTACACTCTAACTCCGGTATCGACAAGCACGACGTGAATCCGGTCGCTTGGATGTCCGATAAGATACTCGTACGTGCAAACACTGGTTCCCCGCAGTGAGGAAAGCGCCGGGGGCTTCACAACATTCACGCCGTTATCGCCAGACGCAAGCGCCAGCGTCACCTCGGCCAGACGTTTCAGGCCGGTGCGGTTGACCTCCCGCCTCGTCTCAACATCAATCACCACTTCTCCCACAGCGAGCGTTACGGCAAAGTCGCTCCGCACGAGCCAGATGATGTTGTTAGGCGATGGGGAGTCACTCGTTGCATTGAGCCAGCCGAGAGGAAGCCTGTACCGAAGAAGGCTGTCGCGGGAGGAGAAATACTCTTCTGTGAAGCGATACTCGGAGACACGCGGCACGCTTGTGCATGCCGCGAGAACAAAAGAAAGGAGAAGAGACCAGAACCGGAGGGCGTTCCGGAGAGAGCTCATTCCATCTCGCCGATGCGCCTGAACTGTTCCGACTCCAGCGTGAACATCAACGAGATGCGGTGCGTGTTGCCGAGTTGATTGGTAGCGTCGAACTTGGCAAATGAGTAGTCGATGTTCAACTTCGGAAGCCTGACGCCTGCGCCCATCGTCAGTTGTTTGACGTCGCTGTACCCGACGCGGAGTGCAACGAGGTTCTTGAACTGGTACTCCAGTCCGGTGTGGAGATCGAAGCTCACCGGCCCGATGTGGGCAGTAGACGCGTACTTGCGGTTCTCAAATCGCACATCGAAATCAACAGCCGGAGCGAAACGTCCACCAAATGCTTCGATGAAATAGGCCGAGCCGACTTTCATCGTCGGCGAGATAAGCTCGTTGCGGCCGGTGCTCCATGCGAGGAATGTCGTCGTTACATCCTGGAGGTTGGCACCAAGCTGGACATTCTCGAACGGCGTGTACCAGACACCGACGTCGAGGCCAATGCCGGTGGCGGAGGCGTCCCCCAGTTCTCGACGGATAATCTTGACGTTAGCCCCGTAGGAGAAATCATCGGATTGCTTCTTTGAGTAGGTGAAATAGAACGCCCAGTCGGCTGCGTTGAAGTAGGTAACCCTATCCGGGTCGACGCGAGTCCACAAGTTTGGATCATACGTGAGGTTGTTATTGATATCAACGCCTGCATTCTGTGTGTTCGGAATATCATCGACCCCAAGACGGATGACGCTGAAGCCGAGACTTGTGGATGCGCCAAACGGGATTGCAACCGCGCCGTAGTCATAGTTCACAAGGCTGCCGAACTGCTCATCGTGCATGAGAGTGAACTGAGGATAGTAGATGTGCGAGAGGCCTGCGGGGTTCCAGTATCCCGCCGTAACATCGTTCGCGAGAGCGACGAACGCACCACCCATGCCCAATGCGCGCCCTCCAACACCAAGCGAGATGAACTCGCCTGCGTACTTCGCTACTCCGGTTCCCGCAACAGCCGATGCTGCTATCAGCATAGCAACCAGCAACCCGCGTGTTCTCATGTCTCACCTCTTGACGAAAAAGCCGGACGTTGAAGCTGTCCGGACAGATTGAACCATATCAGGTTAATTGTGGCGTACAACTCGTTAGCAATGTCTGACTGGTTCTTTCTCCTTACTTGTCTGCAGCTAAAATCAGAAAATCGTGTCTAAAAGTCAAGATGAGCGGCCCGGCGCAAGCCATTTCGTTAGCTCCATCACGAAAAGACACCCGTCAGAAGGCATCCAATCCTCATATTCTTCCTCATCACTGCAACGGCTCGGCGCCCAGTTCTCTTATCATTGCCTTGATGACCGGATGCTCCTCCTCCACTGGCTGAGGTACGGGTGGCGTAGGAAGAGGAGTGAATTGCTGCTGCGCGATGCCGGTTATCTCAACGTCGATGCGAGCGCGTGCGTTGAAAACCTTCTGTACAATCCCACCGAGTAGATCCTTGTTGCGCTTGATGGATGACGCTTGAAAATCATTCGCACATCCGATGCGGATGGCTCCCCCGCTAACTCCAAGCGGCATTGCCGAGTCCATCACCGATCCGAGAGCAATCTTCTGATGCCGGACTTCCAGAATGAACTCTGTCCACCGCGACTTGAGTTCTCCTTCCGTAATGCTTACAGGTTGTATCTGATCAACGGTAGCTGCAGATGGCGACGCGACTGGCATTGACCGAACAAATGAGGGCCGTGCAAATGTGCTGCCTGGGCGAATGCCGTTCTTCACCGTCACGGTTTCGGCGAGCGGAGAGGCGGGAACGGATGAAACCAGTGGAACTTGTGTTACCATTGGAGCGTTAACGAGTTTTTTTTTCAACTCCTCAACACGCTGAATCAGGTCGCCGACTTCTGTTGCAGCGGGAAGAGTAATCATTTGGATGATGTCCGCCTCAAGTTTGAAGCGCGGTTGTGCACTCCAGCGTAGCGCAGCTTCCGTCCCGCTCACGAGGCGCTGCAGACGCAGCAGGTCGGTAATGGAGAAGTGACTCGCCTCATCCGCATAGTGTTTCTTGTAGAAGTCTGATGCTTCGATGAGATCGGTTGACCCGGTGGTCTTGGCAATGAGGAGGTTGCGGAGATGCTCGGTCATTCCGTTCAGAAACTCCTTGATGTCATGCCCACCCGACATGAGCTCTTCAACGAGGGAGAGACCGCCTTTCGCATCTCTGGCTTTGATAAGGTCGGTGAGACGGAAGTAGACTTCCTGATCGACGATATTCAATGCCTGGAGAATCTGCTGGTGCGTGATAGTTTTGCCGCAGAGCGAGACGACCTGATCGAAGATGCTCTGTGAGTCCCGCAGCGAGCCGTCTCCCTTTTTGGCAATAAGCATTAAAGCATCGTCGTCGATCTGGAGACCTTCCTCTTTCGCGATGGCCTTGAGGTTCGCAGTGATCTCATGGATCGCAATGCGGCGGAAGTCGAACCGCTGGCAGCGCGAGAGGATCGTCGCGGGCAGCTTATGAATCTCCGTCGTGGCGAAGATGAACAGCACATGCGACGGTGGTTCCTCAAGCGTTTTCAGCAACGCGTTGAAGGCCTCCTTCGTCAGCATGTGCACTTCATCGATGATGTAGACCTTGTACTTGCCCTTCGTTGGCGCGTAGCGGACGGACTCGCGCAGGTTCCGGATCTCATCCACACCTCGATTCGATGCACCGTCAATCTCGATGACGTCGAAGCTGCGGCCTTCGGTGATCTCCTTGCAGATCTCGCACTCGTTGTCCGGGTTGCTGTCCTTTGGGCTCAGGCAGTTGACTGCCTTCGCGAGTATGCGCGCCGTAGTGGTTTTGCCGCACCCGCGCTGACCTGCAAAGAGGTAGGCGTGCGCAAGCCGATTCGTAGCTATGGCATTGCGTAGCGTGGTGGTCACGTGGCTCTGGCCCACCACATCTTCAAACTTCATTGGCCGCCACTTCCGAGCGGTGACGATGTATTCACTCATTCTGGTTTCTACGGCAAGTGTCGATGTTGCCAATATATCCCAATCACTTCAGATATTCAACTCCTTGCTGCCTGAAGCGAGTACTACTTGTTGGCTCGACGGGTTCGCTTGCCGAACACGTACGGCAATGCATCTTCGATGTGCTCAATCGGTCGAATAGCGAGTCCCTCCTTTACTCTCTCGGGAATCTCGGCAAGGTCCTTCTCGTTCTCCTGAGGGATGAGCACGGTCTTGATGCCGTTGCGTTGAGCCGCAATCAACTTCTCATTCAGACCGCCGATTGCGAGCACCTGTCCTCTTAATGTGATCTCTCCAGTCATTGCGACATCGCTGCGCGCTGCCTTGCCGCTAATCGCAGAGTACATCGCCATCGCCATGGTGATCCCCGCAGAGGGTCCGTCCTTGGGGATCGCGCCCTCGGGAAGATGCACGTGAATTTCTTTCCCCTTGTTGAATGCAAGATCGAGACCCAGACTCTTCGCATTCGAGCGGAGATAACTGAGCGCAGCGTGAGCCGACTCTTTCATCACATCGCCAAGTTGTCCCGTGAGTGTCAACTTTTCCTGACCTCTCATAATCGTCACATCGACATTGAGGATGTCGCCGCCCACACTCGTCCAGGCGAGACCGGTTGCCGAACCGACACGATGTTTTTCCGGACGAACGCGCTGCCTGAACTTCGGCACCCCGAGATACGTCTCGATCTTTCCTGGATCAACGAGGTGTCCGCGTTTCTTGCCGCGTCTCCCGTTCTGCCGGTTCTTCAGCACGATGTCCTTCGCCACTTTGCGGCACACCGACGCGATCTCCCGCTCCAGGTTCCTCACGCCGGCTTCGCGTGTGTACTCGTTGATGATCTTGTCGATGCCAGAATCAGAAAGAGTGACGTTGTGGTCTTGAAGCCCATGCTCTCTGAGCTGCTTCGGAAGAATGTGCCGCTTTGCGATCTCACGCTTATCGTGCTGGAGGTAGCCGGGAAGCTCGATGATCTCCATCCTGTCTTGAAGTGGAAGCGGGATTGCGTACCGGATGTTTGCTGTGGTGATGAACATGACGCGTGAGAGGTCGTAATCCACATCCAGGTAGTGATCGTTGAAGGCAACGTTCTGCTCGGGGTCCAATACCTCCAGCATTGCCGCCGAGGGGTCCCCCCGGAAATCCATACTCATCTTGTCCACTTCGTCGAGCAGCATGACGGGGTTGACCACACCGGCACGCTTCATGGATTGGAGGATCTTTCCGGGCATCGAACCTATGTAGGTCCGGCGGTGGCCCCGTATCTCAGCCTCATCACGCACGCCGCCGAGCGAAATGCGGACGAGATGACGGCCCAACGCGCGAGCAATGGACTTTGCCAGCGATGTCTTTCCAACGCCGGGTGCACCGACAAAACAGAGGATCTGTCCCTTCATCTCCCCCACAAGGTTGAGGACGGCAATATGCTCAAGGATTCTCTCCTTCGGCTTCTCCAGTCCGAAGTGGTCTTCGTCAAGAATCTGTTTGACGTGCTTGACGTTGAGGTTATCTTTCGTCCTCTTGTGCCACGGCATGCTGACCATCCAGTCGAGGTAGCTGCGGATCACCGTTGATTCAGGTGAAAGCGGAGGGGTTTTCTTGAGTTTGGTGAACTCCTCCATCGCTTTCTCCTCAGCCAACTTCGGCATCTTCGCCTTCTTGATGTCCTCCCGAAGCTTTGCCAGCTCGGGGGATGTCTCCTCATCGCCAAGCTCATCCTGCAGAATCCTGATCTGTTCCTGGATGAAGTACTTGCGCTGCGATTTCGCTATGTTATCGTGGACCTTGGTGTCGATCTCCTTCTCTATCTTCAGGACATCGTTCTCTGAGTTCAGAATACGGATCAGCTCGTGCAACTGCTCGCGGATGCCGGTCAACTCCAAAACTTTCTGTTTGACGTCTACGCTCTGGAGGATGTTGGACGCGATGTAGAAGACCTTCCGCTGGGCATCGCGTGTGTTCTCGAAAGCCACAAGCACTTCGCTCGGAACATTTCGGTTGAGGTGTACATACTCAGCAAAGAGGCTTGAGGTGTGTCGGAGCAGCGCATCCAGCTCGGAATCCATCTGCACGCCCTCCTGCCTGATCGTCAACTCCGCTTCAAGGAGGCGCTCATTCGGGACGACAGCTTTGATGGACGCCTGCACGACGCCATCCACCAATATCTTCATCAAGCCGTTCGGCAGTTTAAGGATCTGGATGATCTTGGCAATGGTCCCGTCGTGATAAACATCGTCGATGCCGGGTTCTTCGGTGACGGAGTTTTTCTGGGCAGCAAGGAAGATGAATTTGTTCTGTTCGAGCGCCTGGTTCACGGCGCGCAACGACGACTCTCTTCCAACCAGCACCGGGAAGATCATATAGGGGAACACAACCACATCACGCAGAGGCAGAACGGGCAACCGCGTGGGAATGGCCTCTGTTAGAGGTGTGCGTTGAGAAGTAATGGTGTCGTGCGGCATCAGTCGGGTCACATCATTGGTAGAGACAGAAAAAGGTGCCGGGAGTCGGAC
>CAYHRX010000065.1:0-10395 GCA_964359075.1 uncultured Chitinophagales bacterium | reverse complement strand
AACAATTGGAACAAATACAACGAATGGAAGCGACGAGGCAACCGGAGAAGACCATGGCTCTCGTTGCGCCAGCCACGGGTGTCGTTGTTGAGAAGAACGTGCTGCAAGGCGGCAACATCATGGCGGGCACGAATCTCTACAAGATTGCCGACCTCTCCACGGTGTGGGTGAATGCTGAGGTATATGAATACGAAGTGCCGTTCATCAAAGTCGGTCAGCGCGCAACCGTAACGTTGGCGTACATACCGGGAAAAGTTATTACAGGTCGAGTGTCCTACATCTACCCGTATCTGAATCCCGACACGCGCACTGTGCGAGTACGGGTCGAGATTCCGAATCCTAACTTGTTGCTGAAACCGGAAATGTTTGCAACGGTGGAGTTGCAGTCTCCCGTGACTATAAACGCCGTTGCAGTTCCTGAACAGGCTGTCATTCATTCAGGCGAGCGCAATGTTGTGGTGCTTTCTCGCGGCGATGGACGGTTTGAGTCTCGCGATGTCAAGCTTGGCGTTCTTGCCGGTGGATATTACCAGGTACTGGATGGAGTACAAGACGGCGAGAAGATCGTTGTGTCGTCGCAATTCTTACTCGATTCGGAAAGCAACCTCAAAGCCGTCCTGCAAAAAATGTCGCCGAGCGCCGAATTGCCAATGCCTGCCCGCCGAACAAGTTCTTCGGCAGGCGGGGATTCTGCAAGCATGAAACAGAGCATCCCCGGCGAGAAGAAAAATGAGAATATGGACGGGATGAAGATGGATGAGCCATCACCAAAACACAAGAACCACTCAAAGTAAAAGGAGACGTTATGTTAGGAAAGATCATAGAGTGGTCGGTCAACAATAAGTTCATGGTGATTTTGATAACGCTCTTTGCGATTGGCGGCGGCATCTGGGCGATCTCCACAACACCTGTAGATGCAATCCCTGACTTGAGCGATGTGCAGGTCATCGTCTATACAAAATTTCCCGGACAGTCTCCTCGCACCGTGGAAGACCAAATCACGTATCCGCTCACGACCCAGTTGGTATCTGTGCCATACTCAAAGGTCGTGCGCGGGTATTCGTTCTTCGGCTATTCGCTCATCTACATCATTTTCGAGGATGGAACGGATTTGTATTGGGCACGGAGTCGTGTGCTCGAATATCTGAATTATGCACAAACACGTCTTCCCAAAAATATCGTTGCGCAGTTGGGACCTGATGCAACGGGTGTCGGGTGGGTATTTGAATATACGCTGAGTTCTGATAAACGAGACCTGAGTCAGCTTCGCTCAATTCAAGATTGGTTCTTGAAGTATCAGCTTGCGTCGGTCGACGGTGTTGCCGAAGTGGCGACTCTCGGTGGCTATGTGAAACAATATCAAGTCACTGTCGATCCGGCAAAGCTGCTCGCCTTCAACCTTTCCATTTCTGAAATCGAAATGGCAATCAAGAAGAGCAACAACGATGTCGGCGGCGAAGTTATCGAAATGGGCGAGAAGGAGTTCATGGTTCGCGGTCGCGGGTACATCACCTCGGTTGACGACATCAAGAATATCCCGGTCATGGTCAACAAGGCAAGTGGTACGCCGGTCTATGTGCGTGACATCGCTGACGTGACAATTGGACCGGAGATGCGCCGCGGGCTTGGTGAGGCGAACGGCGAAGGTGAAACGGTCGGCGGTATCGTCATCATGCGCTATGGTCAGAATGCGCTCGAAGTCATCAAGAACGTGAAGGCAAAGCTGGAAGAAGCGCGTGCAGGTTTGCCCGAGGATGTGAAGATCACCGTTGCCTACGATCGGTCGAGCTTGATCGAACGTGCTATCGAGACGTTGAAGGAAAAACTTATCGAAGAGAGTATCATCGTCGCGCTCGTCAGCATTCTGTTCCTCCTCCATTTCAGAAGCGCGTTCGTTGCAATCTTCACACTTCCTGTCGCAATCCTGATTGCCTTTATCATCATGCGGTTTCAAGGAATCAACGCAAATATCATGTCGCTGAGCGGAATTGCTATTGCCATCGGCGCAATGGTGGATGCTGCGATTATCATGATCGAAAATGCACACAAACATATCGAGCATGAAGCGACATTGTCGGAAGCCGAGAAACGTCCGCATTGGACAGTCGTGACGGAAGCGGCGAAAGAAGTCGGTCCATCACTCTTCTATTCACTGTTGGTCATCACCCTTTCGTTCCTTCCGGTGTTCACGTTGGAAGCGCAGGAAGGTCGGCTCTTCAAGCCGTTGGCATTTACCAAAACGTATTCGATGGCTGCCGCTGCGATTCTCGCAATCACCATCGTTCCGGTGTTGATGGGATATCTTATTCGCGGCAAGATCAGACCCGAAGAGAAAAACCCGGTCAACAGGCTTCTCATCCGGATGTACCATCCGTTGATGCACGTTGTTTTGAAGTACAAGAAGATTGTTGTCGGGATAGCGGCAGGGATCATCGTCTTGACGGTCATTCCGTTCTCGCGTCTCGGCTCGGAATTCATGCCGCCGCTGTACGAGGGCGACATACTCTACATGCCCACAACACTTCCCGGCATATCCATCACGAAGGCGAAGGAACTGTTGCAGCAGATGGATAAGATCCTGAAAACGTTTCCTGAAGTCCATCACGTTTTTGGAAAGATTGGTCGCACAGAATCGGCGACCGACCCGGCTGGGCTGGACATGGTGGAGACCATTATCATGTTGAAACCGGAAGAAGAATGGCGTCCGGGAATGAATCCCGAAAAGCTTGTGAAAGAAATGGATGCAGCAATGAAGTTTCCGGGAGTGACGAACGCATGGACGATGCCCATCAAGACGCGCATCGATATGTTGAGCACAGGCATCCGCACGCCCGTTGGCATCAAGGTCGCCGGAGCGAATTTGCAAACGCTTCAAGAGATCGGAAAACAGATTGAAGATGTCGTGAAAGCCGTTCCCGGCACGCGCAGCGCGTTTGCTGAGCGTGCTGCAACGGGCAATTACGCCGACTGGGATATCGATCGCAAGGAGGCTGCTCGCTACGGGTTGACTGTCGAAGATGTACAAAAGGTGATTGAGACTGCAATTGGCGGAATGACTATTACAACAACTGTCGAAGGGCTTGAACGCTATCCGGTGAACCTTCGCTATCCTCGTGAGCTTCGCGATAATCCTGAAGCAATGAACCGCGTTCTGATCCCGACTCCCACGGGACAGCAGGTTCCGCTGTCGCAATTGGCGACGTTTAAGCTCCGGAGCGGTCCAATGGTTGTCCGTTCCGAGGACACACGCCCCAACGCTTGGATCTATGTTGATATTCAAGACATCGACCTCGGCACCTACGTTGCGATGGCGAAGAAGGCTGTTGCGGAGAAGGTGAAACTTCCCGCCGGCTACAGCATCACGTGGAGCGGTCAGTATGAGTACATGCAGCGCGCACAGGAACGGCTGCTCTATGTTATTCCGGCGACCATCTTCATCATCTTCCTGATTGTCTACATCAACACGAAGTCGCTCGTGAAGACCGCAATTGTGTTTCTTGCTGTACCCTTCTCTCTTGTTGGCGCGTTTTGGTTCATCTGGATTCTCGGCTACAACACGAGTATCGCGGTCTGGGTTGGCATTATTGCGCTTGCCGGGCTTGATGCTGAAACGGGTGTCGTGATGCTGCTCTACTTGGACATTGCGTACGACGATTGGAAGAAGAAAGGGACGATGAGAAACATCGGTGACCTGAAAGACGCAATCTACCACGGCGCAGTGAAACGCATTCGTCCAAAAATTATGACGGTCGCAACTATCATCATGGGCTTGCTGCCAATTATGTGGAGCGCAGGAACGGGTTCCGATGTCATGAAGCGCATCGCTGCACCGATGGTCGGCGGGGTTGTCACGTCGGCAATCATGGAGCTTGCGGTCTATCCGGCAATCTACCTGCTGTGGAGAGGTCGTGCGTTCAAGAAACAACAACAGAGTGTTCAACAATCATTCATCAAAGAATCATAAATAGGTGTAGCAATGAGATTCCTTCTATTCGGCGCCCTCACGTTTAGTCTGCTGATGATTCTGTCATCATGCTCGAAGCAAAACGAGAGTGGCGCGAAACAATCAGATACCGATTCAGCCAAAGCTCCTGTCATCACGCAGGCGAAAGAGTACTACACCTGCCCGATGCATCCGTCGGTCATTTCCGACAGACCGGGCGCGTGCCCTGTGTGCGGCATGGCGCTCGTCAAGAAGTCGGCGAACAAGGAAGCATCCGAGGCGGAGCTGGCGCTCATCAAGGGAGTGAGCCTCTCTCAAGCGCAGCGCGTCATCGCAAACGTCTCGACGATCCGCGCCGAGCGCGGCTCTCTCAAGAAGGTGATCAACGCCGTCGGCGTCGTTGGATATGCGGAGCCGTTGCAAGCAAAAGTCGCGGCGCGGTTCCGTGGACGTATAGAAAAGCTTCATGTGGATTATACGGGAGAGGTCGTTCGAAAAGGTCAACCGCTGTTCGAGCTATACAGTCCTGACCTCGTGTCCGCAGAGCAAGAGCTTATCCTCGCGGTGAATGCCATCGAGCGCTCAGCCGCCACGAACGGAGATACAGAAAGCCAGCAACGGCTGCTGCAGGCGACACGGGATCGGTTGCGCATCCATTTTGGTATGACGGCTCAACAGATTGCCGAGATCGAACAATCAAAGCAAGTTCGTACGACTGTAACATTCACCTCTCCCATTCACGGAACTGTGATTAGCAAAGAGGTTCAACAAGGGCAGTATGTTGATGAGGGAATGCTGCTCTATCAGCTCACTGACCTTTCCAAGGTGTGGATTTATCTCGATGTGTACGAGAAGGACCTACGATTCATCAAAGTCGGGAAGTCCGTTCAGATTACAAGCGAAGCATATCCGAGCGAATCCTTCACCGGCAGAGTGACATTCATCGATCCCGTTGTCAGCGGCGAAACCCGGACGGTGCGCGTGCGAACGGAGTTCAACAATCCCGTCGGAAAACTCAAGCCGCAGATGTATGTGAAAGCGGAGTTGAGCGTTCCGGTCAACGATGCCATCGTCATTCCGTCATCGGCGGTTCTTGCGACGGGACGACGTGATGTGGTGTGGGTCGAAGTGGATTCGAACAAGTTCGAGCCGCGCACGGTTGTTCTGGGCGTTCACTCGGAGTCTGCGTGCGAAGTCCTGAGTGGTCTTGGTGAAGGTGAATCCATCGTCGTCTCCGGCGGATTCATGCTCGAATCGGAAAGTCAGCTCCAACATCCGTTTGTTCCGGGCTCAGAGCCGGCAAGCGCCGCCAGCACCCACAACCATGAACAGATTTCCGTCGAACCAACGCGCCGCGAAGCCAACATTACCGTCAATGGGCAGTTTGTGCCTGATGTGATTCATGCAAAGAAAGGAGACAAGCTGCGACTCAATTTCTATCGTGAAGAAGAGTCGGGCTGCGTTGATGAAGTGGTGTTCGACAAGCCTTCTATTCGCCGGAAGCTTGCGTCCTTGAAGACGACAACCATCGAGTTCACGCCAAAGAAGGCAGGTGTCATCACATTCACTTGCGGTATGGGTATGGTCAAAGGCAAAATCATAGTTGAAAACTAACTGGCTCAACATGACTGCTCAGACAAACTTGTCATTCTGAACGGAGCGGAGCGAAGTGAAGAATCCAGAACATAGCCGTCTCTGGATTCTTCGACCCTGAGAAGCGGGTCTCAGAATGACAACAAAGATAAAAATGACAACAAGAGATTGAGAGAAAGCAATGATTGAGAAAATAATTGATTACTGTGCCCGCAACAAGTTCATCGTGATTCTGGTGTACTTGCTCATCGTCGGATGGGGAATCTGGGCAGTGGTGAACACGCCGCTTGATGCAATTCCCGACCTCTCGGAGAATCAGGTTATCGTCTTCACCGAATGGATGGGACGCTCGCCGAAACTTGTAGAAGATCAAATCACGTTCCCGCTCGTGACTGCGCTCCAGGGCGTGCCCGACGTGAAAGCCATCCGTGCGCAATCGATGTTTGGGATGTCGTTCATCTACATCATCTTTGAAGACCGGACTGATCTCTACTGGGCACGCAGCCGTGTCCTGGAGAAACTGTCGACCATACAATCGGCGCTTCCGTCGGGATCAAAAATGCAGCTTGGACCCGATGGTACCGGTGTTGGACATGTCTTCTGGTACACGCTCGAAGGGAAATACGATCTCGGTGCACTCCGCGCCATCCAGGATTGGTATGTGAAGTTGAATTTGCAGGGTGTGCAAGGAGTCGCCGAGGTCGCTTCTATCGGTGGATACGTCAGGCAGTATCAAGTGGATGTTGATCCGAACAAGATGAAAGGATATAGCGTGACGCTTGCAGATATCCAGACGGCAGTCATGCGATCCAATAATGACGTTGGCGGAAAAATTCTTGAGGTGAACGGTGCTGAATACTTCGTACGCGGTCAAGGATATATCCAAACACCCCGTGATGTCGAGAATATCGTTGTTGGAACAGGAGCAAACGGAACGCCTATCTACATCAGAAATCTCGGCACAGTCCAACTTGGCGGCGATATTCGCCGTGGTTCATTAGACAAAAACGGAACGGGACAGGTTGTCGGTGGAATCGTCGTTATGCGGTATGGTGAAAATGCCAAAGCGGTGATTGACCGGATAAAGGAACGCATCAAAGAAATCACACCCGGATTGCCGAAAGGTGTTGAGATCAAGCCAGCCTACGACCGCAGTGATATCATCATGGCTTCAATTGAGACGCTCAAAGGCGCGCTTATCGAAGAAGCAATTGTAGTGAGCATCGTCGTATTCCTGTTTCTCCTGCATGCGAGAAGTGTTCTTCGGGTTATTATCGAAATCCCGGTGGCTGTGCTTATCGCGTTCATCTGCATGAAGCTCTTTGGCATTACGTCGAACATCATGTCGCTCGGAGGAATCGCCATCGCCATCGGCGTTATCGTTGATGCGTCGATTGTCTTGGTCGAAAATGCGTATAGGAATGTTGCCCGTGCGCAGGAGGAAAAAGGAGAGCTGGCGAAGCAGGACTATATTGAAATCTCCATCATCTCGGCAAAGCAAGTCGGACCAGCCATCTTCTATTCGGTTGCGATCATGGTTGTTTCATTCCTGCCCGTCTTCATGCTCGAAGGACAGGAAGGAAAGCTGTTCCGTCCGCTCGCATTCACGAAGACATTTGTGCTCGCAGGCTCTGCCATCATTGCGATTACGCTCGTGCCGATGCTTATGACGATGCTTACCCGAGGGAAATTCCGGAGCGAGAACAAGAATCCGATTACCCGCGTCCTCAACTGGATATACGCTCCGGTCATCAACTGGGTACTCAAGTATCGTAAGACCACGATTGCGCTGAACATCATTGCGCTGCTGATCACGGTCCCCATGATCATCAAGATCGGTTCTGAGTTCATGCCGCCGCTTGACGAAGGAAGCTTGCTCTTCATGCCGGTAACGTTGCCCTCGGCTTCAATCACTGAAGTGAATCGCGTCATGCAAGTGCAGGACGCAATCATCAAGTCCATTCCTGAAGTTGTACAGGTTCTTGGAAAGGCGGGGAAGGCGGAGACGTCAACAGACCCTGCGCCCATCAGTATGATCGAGTCGATCATTCTGCTGAAGCCCAAGAACGAGTGGCGCGAGGGAATCACAAAGGATGATCTCATCGCCGAGCTGGATTCGAAACTCCAGTTCGCGGGCGTACGGAATGGCTGGACGCAGCCGATTATCAACCGTATCAATATGCTTTCGACGGGTGTCCGCACCGATCTTGGGGTCAAGATTTTTGGCAAGGATTTGGACACGCTGGAGCGCCTTGCGATTAGATCGGAGCAAATTCTACGGAAAGTTCCGGGCGCAGCAGACTTGTATGCGGAGCGAACCCAAGGTGGTCTGTTCCTCGACATCAAGATTGATCGTGAAGCGGTTGCACGCTATGGCATCAATGTCGGTGATGTGCAGGATATCATCGAGACGGCAATCGGTGGACAAAATATCGGTACGGTTATAGACGGTCGTCAGCGATTCCCTATCCGTGTCCGGTACGAACGTGAGTGGCGCAATAATCTTGAAGCGTTGAAGAACTTGCTTGTTCCGGTCAACACTGCAGGCGGTGGAAAATCAATGGGTGCACGCCCAATGCAAACCGTTTCCAATGAAACTGGTGGAGGAATGTCTTCGGGCAAAGCAAGTGCAATGGGAGGAGGCATGAGCATAACTCCGGCGAAGAATCAATCCGCAATCAGTAATCCCCTCCGTAAGGAGTCCTTCGGACAATCTGAAACGAGACAGCCCGCGCAGGTGTCGAGCCGCGGGTATGTTCCTCTTGCGCAGCTTGCAACTATAAGCATGGTCCCCGGTCCGCCAATGATCTCCAGCGAAAATGCACAACTCCGTTCAATCGTATTCCTGAATGTCCGTGGTCGCGACATGGGCGGCTTCGTTGGAGAAGCGAAGGAAGTTCTTGCAAAAGAATTGCGCCTGCCTGCCGGCTACTCGTTGATGTGGAGCGGTCAATGGGAAAACCAAATCAGGGCGAAGGCGCGGCTGCAAATCATGATGCCGGTGGTCTTCTTGATTATCTACGTGATGCTCTACTTCACCACGAAAGATTTCAAAGAAGCGTTTGTCGTTATGCTTTCTGTCCCCTTCGCGCTCATTGGCGGCGTCTATCTCATCTACATTCTTGGATAC
Source organism: uncultured Chitinophagales bacterium (assembly GCA_964359075.1). Classification (GTDB taxonomy): domain Bacteria; phylum Bacteroidota; class Ignavibacteria; order UBA10030; family UBA6906; genus UBA11986. Next base: position 1,729 of record CAYHRX010000065.1, on the reverse strand, counting down.
AATTTCTCCGTCGCAGTCTGGGTCGGTTTCATTGCGCTCTACGGACTCGCGGTTGAAACGGGTGTTGTGATGATCGTGTATCTGCACGAGTCGCTTGACCGGCGCTTGCAAGCGCATCAACTGGGCAAGCGTGGACCAATCACGATGCAAGACATCACGGAGGCGACCGTTGAAGGCTCCGTTCTTCGCCTTCGCCCAAAAATTATGACGGTCGGAACAAGTCTCATCGGTCTCATACCCATAATGTGGAGTACTGGTGTCGGAGCCGATGTGATGAAGCCGCTCGCTGCCCCGATGATTGGGGGGCTAATTACCTCGGCAATTCATGTGCTTGTCGTAACGCCGGTGCTCTTTAGCTACATGAAACAGCACGCTCTGAAGAAAGGCAAACTCGAACTCTCGAAAATGGCTGCATGGATGAAGGAAGGATAACTAATCAATGAAAGACACACTCAAACAAAAGGAGACAATCTATGAAAACACAATGGGTAGTTCTGATGGTTCTGTTGCTGTTTGGTGCTGCAGTAAACGCCAACGCACAGTGTGGAATGATGGGGTCAGGTGGAAGTGGACATAAACATGGGGATGCGAACACTGCAACTCCTGATGAGCACAGCAAGCACACAGCGACAACTGCGTCGAAAGCGTATGCCTTCATTAACGACGACGGAATTCAAGAAGCAACCATCGTGATTAAGGATGGCTATCACCCAAGCACGTTGGTCGTGAAAAAGGGAATTCCTCTGCGCCTCAACTTTGATCTCCAGGAAGAGAAGTGTACAGGGACTGTAGTGTTCAAAGATTTTGATATCAAGAATGAACTCAATCCGTCTGAAGTCACGGCAGTTGAATTCATCCCTGATAAGTCCGGCAGCTTTGCATTCTCGTGCCCGATGGAAATGATTCAAGGGACACTTGTGGTGAAGGAGTAGATGATTGTCATCAGAAACAATCGGCGTAGAACTGGAGAAGTAAGAGACGGGTCTCCCTCTTCCAGTAAATGGCGCAAGTGCAAGAAGCGCTGCGTCGTGTACGCCGGTGTGAAATCAGAATACGAACAACGTGAGGTCGAACATGAAGGAGATTAAAGCATACGTTCGAAGGTCAGCGATCCGGGATGTTGTCGATGCATTGGATCAGGCTGGGTTTAGCTGTATGTCTGTTCTCGATGTGCCGGGGTTAGGTCTGCTCGCTGATCCGAGTTCATCCAAGTACTCGACCGAGTTCGTCAAACCATACTCAACAGTCGTGAAGATCGAAATGGCGTGTAAGAATGAGGACGTAGATCGGGCTGTCGAAATCATTAAGCAGAATGCTCGCACGCAACAGGCGGGGGATGGCATTATCCTCGTCTCCCCGGTCGAGCGGTCAGTGAAAATTCGGACGGGAGAAGAAGGCAAACACATACTTCAAGCATAAACACACATAACCATCAAAAAGAGAAACACACAATGAAAACCAAACTCGTTCTCGTCACCAGTCTTGCACTGCTTTCGTTCTCTTTTGCATTCGCGCAACATCAACATAAGCAGGAAACGCAAATCGAAAAGTCTCAGCCAGCCGCAAAAGAGGTATACACCTGCCCCATGCATCCCGAAGTAGTATCCGATAAGCCGGGCAAATGCCCCAAGTGTGGGATGAAGCTGGAGAAAAAAACAACTAGCGGCGAACCATCTCCATCCAACATGATGGGCAACACGAGCCTGCAATAATCACATGTGACGGATTT
>CAYHRX010000064.1:0-10646 GCA_964359075.1 uncultured Chitinophagales bacterium | reverse complement strand
CCCGCCTGCCGGACGGGCAGGGACAGGCAGGCACCGGCCACGAGTGGTGGCACGTGCATCGAGTCTGGCAGAACGCGATCCGCATCGGCAAAGAGGAGAATGTCGACATGTTCGTCGTCGGGCTCGCCGCATTGCTGCATGATATTGCCGATTGGAAGTTTCATGGCGGAGACGAGAAGGCGGGATCGCGGGTTGCCCGTGAGTGGCTGCAGAAACTCAGCGTTGAAGAAGCAGCTATCGAGCACGTGTGTACGATCATCGATAATCTCTCGTTCAAGGGCGCAGGTGTCCGGACCGCAATGAAGACGCGGGAAGGCATGGTTGTGCAGGACGCCGACCGGCTCGATGCAATCGGCGCCATCGGTATTGCGAGAGCATTTGCATACGGCGGACACAAGGGACAAGAGATTTACAACCCGGAGATTCCGCCGGAACATCACACGACGTTTGAGCAGTACAAGAACAGCGCCGGCCCAACGATCAACCACTTTTATGAAAAGCTGCTGCTGCTGAAGGACCTGATGAATACAGAAACCGCAAAGCACATCGCCGAAGAACGGCACAACTACATGGTAGGATTCCTGGAGCGGTTCTTCCGTGAATTGAAGGTGAGCGCGTGAGAGATTGCTGGTTGCCTATCTAATGAGAAGTAACTTTCTCGCCTGTGCATAACCGCCCACACGCAGTCTGCACACATACACACCGCTTGCCAGCCCGCCTGCTGTCTGGCGGGCCGACCCTGACGCATCAAACTCCACTTCGTGTTTGCCTGCATTGATGTGCCCGTCCAACAGCGTCGCCACCTCCCGCCCAAGCACATCATACACCTTCAAGGACACCCTCCCCGAAGCTTGAAGTGCAAAACCGATCCTCGTACTACCATTGAATGGGTTGGGATAGTTCTGCTCAAGAGAGAAATCCTGAGGGGCGTTCCTGGCCTCATCAACAGCGAGCACAACCCCTTCGGCAGTAATCTGGTACAGACTCTCTGGGACCGTTGGTGTATGGATGTAGAGTCGACCGCTTGCGACTTCATAGAAGAAACCATCGCCATTCTGTCTCAACTCTCCGTACGAGAACCGCTGAGGCACTACCACACCATTCTTCCTGACGGTACTTGGAGCCGTGGCAACACCGTGAACTTCCGAGAGGTACACACGCCTCAACGGCCTGCCTGTGTATGTCCCCTGCGTAGGATGTAATGTGATAGTCATGGAACCTCCCGACAGGTCTTCCGTGAACTCGGTCTGTGCAAAGCCGCCCGACTGGTAAGAGAGTGTCCTGCCATCATCCTCGTATAGCGTGAAGTGTGCAGGTTGTGTCATGGAGGGATACACGCCAAGCATCAGGGTATCCAGTGGCCGCTCGTCACTGTACTTCATGATCGGCTGCATCGGAATGATGCTTCCGGCCTTGATGAAGATTGGCATTGTCTCAAGCGGCGTGGGCACAACAACAGTCTGACCACCTTGATAAGGCTGGTCACTCCAGAAGTCCACCCATCTACCCGCTGGTAAATACACGCTTTTGCTCGTCTGCCCAGAATTGACAACAGGGGAAACAAGGATCGCACTTCCCCACAGATACGATGAACTCTCATTGGAAAGCAGTTGGTCATTCGGGTCATCGAAGAACAACGGTCGCGCAAGCGGAATGCCGCTCTGATAGTTCTCATACGCCATCGTATAGATGTACGGCAGCAACTGATAGCGCAGCTCGATGAAGCGCTTGCATATGCTCTCCGCCTGCGTTCCGTACCCCCAGGGTTCCGTTGGCTGACCTGTACCGTGTGCTCGAGTGATGGGACAGAATGTTCCAAACTGCATCCAGCGTGCATACAACTCTGGTGTTGTCGTGCCGCAGCAGAAACCACCGATATCAGAGTTGTGGTACGCAATACCAGACATCCCCATGTTCAGCAGCATCGGCAATTGCACTGCAAGACCACCGAAACTCCTGCTCACATCCCCGGACCATGTGGCTACACCATAACGCTGGATTCCGGCATAGCCAGATCTCGTAAGGTTGAATAAACGCTGGCTGGGTCGAAATGGACTGAGTCCATCATACACCGTCTTCGCCCAGAGAAGGTTATAGATGTTGTGCACCTTCGCTGTGGTCCCAAGGTGATGCACCATATCATCGGGATGTCGTTCTGGTTCCCCCAGATCAGTCCAAAGCCCGGCGAGGTGCGATCCGAAAAACGGCGGGTGCTTGTTCCACCACCAGCTCCTTGCCGCGGGCTTCGTGATGTCAAGCAGGATGGCGTTGCAGTTGCACGACCACCAGCCAGGCAGGTAATAGGGCTGACCTGTTGAGTTCGTGGCAACATATCCACCCGTGGATGCCTCGCCGAAATTGAGTGACGGTGCAGTGATGTAGGGTTGTGTAATCACAATTGTCTTGACGCCATCAGCAAGGAAGTCCGACATCATCTGAAACGGCGTTGGCCACGATGAGAGATTCCAGATCAGGTCTCCCATGTTCACATACCAATAGAGATCCAGAATAATGCCGTCGCACGGGATTTGTTTCTGTCTCATTGTCTGGACAATCGAACGTGCTTCAGTTTCATTTTGGTATCCGAACTTCGATTGCAAGAAGCCGAATGCCCATCGGGGAGGGAGTGGCTGTCGGCCTGTGAGCCATGTGTAGTGCTCGATCTGTTGCTGCAGAGTGGGCGCAACAATCAGAAAGTACGAAAGTTCTCCTCCCGATGCGCGATACCACCATCGGCTTGCATCAGACACGCCGAGGTCAAAGCGACCACGATACGTGTTCTCAAAGTAGAGTGCATAGCCGTTGGTCGAAGCAAGAAATGGGACATTAATGCTCATCGTCGGAAGCGCGCCGCCGTATCCATACGACTGCGTGTTGTAACTGTCAAACGACCTCCCACGCAGATCAAGACCAATGCCTCGTTCACCTGTGCCATAGAAATGTTCCGATGGGTTCAGGGCAAAGGTCACAAACCGCGCAGACTGCTGCGTTGCGAGACCGCCTGACGCAGGCTCGGCCAAAAGCAGTTGACCGCTTGAGGTGAAGTAGGAAACTCGGAGGGGTGCTTTGCTGACGGATATTCTGACACTTGACGACAGCACTGTCAGCGTAGAGTCTGAATCACTAACTATAGCCGTGACTGGAAGGGTCGTATCACGAATGACAACAAATGATGAATCGAACACCGTCCCTGGAACAGGCATGAAATCGACTCGAACAACCTCGGGTGTGTAGAACACAAACCGAACGGTTGCTGACCCGGCATGTACGTTGATCGCTCGGCCGGCAACGTCATATCCAGAATAGTTGCCAAGATACGTCTGTGCAGACCCGGAAACCACAAACAAACACGCGCCCGCAACGAGCAACCGTATGGACCGATCTATCAACATAGCGAAGCACCACGGCCTATGTAGCAAGCTTTTGCGGCAAATGCAACTGCTGAGTTTTGCAATCGGTTCCGTTGCCTTGGACCCAAAGGATAGGTATATTGAAGAGGCGTAATGCTTAACACCTCTTTTGCCAACCAATGAGACATCTCATAAGGACTATTCTGTTTGCAGTTGTAGCTTTCGTTCTCTTCGTTGGCAGCGCTTGGCTTGATGAAGGCATGTGGCTTCTCGATGCCATCAACAAACTGCCCATTGGAGAAATGAAGAAGTACGGACTTGAATTGACGCCAGAGCAAATCTACAGCGCCAATGGGCCGAGTCTGAAAGACGCGATCGTGCTGCTCGGGGGCGGCACGGCTTCGTTCATTTCTCCGGAAGGACTCATCATCACCAACCACCATGTTGCCTTCGGCGGCATTCGGGAGCTCAGCTCCGTCAAGGATGACTACTTGAAGAACGGGTTCCTCGCAAACACCCGGAACCACGAACTCTCCACATCATACACCGCTGAGGTCATCGAGACGATCAAGGATGTTACCGCCGATATCCTCTCGGCGGCTCACGACACAATGTCTCAAGTCGAGCGCACGCGAGCGATCCAGGCAAGGATGAAAGAGGTGGAGGATGCTGTCCCGGATCAGCCTGGGCATGTGAGCAGGGTGGTTGAGATGTACAGCGGTGTAAGGTACTACCTCTTTACATCGGTCCGAATGCCCGATGTTCGACTTGTTTACGCTCCTCCAAGCGCCATCGGGAATTTCGGCGGCGAGGTGGACAACTGGATGTGGCCGCGGCACACCGGTGATTTCTCGCTTATGCGCGTGTATGTCGGTGCAGATGGCAAACCGGCAAAGTATTCGAAAGACAATGTACCGTTCAAACCGAAGAAGTTCCTTCCTGTCTCGACACAGGGATACGACGAGGGGTCATTCGCGATGATTATGGGATTCCCAGGACGGACATACCGCTACCGGGAAACAGTCGGAATTGAGTTTGCCCGCGACGAAAGCCTGCCTGTTACCATCGATATCTACAGCACGCGCATGCAGGTCATCAACAACGCTGCCAAGAATGACCGCGGAATAGCCATCAAGTACGCGAGCGCTCTCCGCGGCATGGCGAACTCATCCAAGAAGAGCCTTGCAATGCTGGACGGGATGCGCCGTTCCAACATTGCAGCAATCCGGAGGGCTGAGGAGGAAAAGTTCAGCGGTTACGTCAACGCCGACTCGATGCTTGCCAAGAAGTATGGGGCGCTACTCGCTGAGATTCAGCAGGCAACTCTCGACCTCAAGTCCGTGAACAGAAAAAGCCTTTTGCTGACAAACCTGACCGCCGGCGTTAACATCCTGAAGGTCGCCAACCGCTTCGCATCCTATGCAGACATGAACCCAAAGGACTCGCTCGGAAATCCGGTAGAACCAACAAAGGAGGAACAGGATGCAGTGCGCGGCGCTGCAAGGTCCACACTGAAAGATACAGACCTCAATATTGATAAGGAGACTTGTGTCGTGCTTCTTCTGAAGTCCGCCGCAATGCCTCCTGACCACCAGCTCGTGCTGCTCAAGGAGATTGCTAACAGCAGGATCGGAGCGGAACGCGAGGAGAGCATTCGTGAGTTCGTCGACGACCTCTACGACGAAACGTCGCTCGCAACACTTGAAGGATGTGAACACCTCCTTACGAAGAAGCGATCCCGGATCAATGCAGATGCTTTTGTCGAGTTCGCACGCAAGATCGCTGCCGACAACAACCCCGTGCAGGCCAAAGTGCAAAGCATCAACACCACGCTCTCCGCGTTGCGGGGTAGGCTGATTCAGGCTTGGGTAGACTGGAAGAAGAATGATGTCATTTATCCGGATGCAAACCGGACGCTTCGCTTCACGTATGGCAAAGTGCTGCCACTCGCACCCAGGGATGCCGTACTGTTTTCATTCGCCACCACACTCAAAGGAGTTGTTGAAAAGGAATCCGGGGAGGAGCCGTTCGTCGTGCCACAGAAACTGAAGGAGCTCTGGAAGAGCAGAGACTTCGGACGCTACGCCGACGCCAAGCTCAAGGACGTGCCCGTTGCTTTCCTCACCGACAACGACATCACTGGTGGTAACTCAGGAAGTCCGGTGATCAACGGGAAGGGTGAGCTGATTGGTTGCGCGTTCGATGGCAACTGGGATGGTGTTGTCGGCGATTACTATTTCCAGAAAGAGCTCAACCGCACCATCAGTGTGGACGCGCGGTATGTGTTGTTCGTCCTCGACAAGTTCTCTGGGGCGCAACATTTGCTTAATGAGATAGTTATTCACTAGCAGGGCAAATCTTTCCAAGTACAACCTTGCGCTTCGCCCCTGTAACGCCCGGCAGGTTCGCTGCATTCCCCGCCATTGTTTCATTTGCCAACAGCGCAAAACAGATTGCCTCCTTCGCCTCCGATGAAATCCCAAACTCCTCGATTCTCCGGACTGGCACATCCCCAAAGCGATCCTGCAGGGCATCCACGATGGCGCAGTTATTCGCTCCTCCCCCGCTGACGATGACCTCGTCTGCACGATGACGGACAAATCGTCGGCACGCATCAAAGACCGAAGCCGCCGTGAAGCTTGTCGCCGTCGCAACGACGTCCTTGTTATCATACCCCTTTGCCTGCCAGACCAGGTCATTCACAAACTCCGCCCCGAACTCTTCACGGCCCGTTGACTTCGGCGGCTTCCGCTTTAAGTACGGATGCCGCATCATCCATCGCAGAAGGCTAAGAGCAACCATGCCTCCTGACGCGACTCTTCCGTCACGATCAAACGGTCCGCGATAGAGCCGTTGCATCAGAGCGTCGATCACCATATTGCCAGGGCCTGTGTCAAACGCGACTACATTGTCAACCGAACGGGCCTGCGGCAGGACGGTGATGTTCGCAATACCGCCGATGTTGAGAAGGACTCGCGTCCTGGTCTTCGACCGGAACATCAGCCAGTCACAATACGGGACGAGAGGCGCCCCCTCTCCGCCAAGCGCGACGTCGGCAACACGGAAGTCGCCCACCGTCGTAACGCCTGTGAGAGCTGCAAGAGCAGATGGATCGCCGATCTGAAGTGTTGCGCGAACATTCTTACTACACATCTTCACTGGGTTTGGCAGATGTTGAATCGTCTGGCCGTGAGATCCGATGTACGCGACTTCGCTCAGTTTCTTTCCCGCCTTCTTCACAACAGCCAGAACCGCGTCAGCATACAACTCGGCAAGAAGAAAGTTCAGGCGGGCAATTTCATCAACACGACTGGTGTGAGGAAAAGAGTTTCTAAGGAGAAGAAACGTCAATCCGGTTGGATATGGTTGATGGAGATGTGCAAGCTGCTTGAAACGAAGAGCCTCGGCGTTGCCATGCACACGCAGAAGCACCGCATCAATGCCATCCAGCGATGTGCCGGACATGAGTCCGACTACGAGCCTGGATCGTGTGGAGGCTACTTGTAGCGGGTGATGCATCGGGTGAGTTTTTCCTTCAGTCGCTCCGGGGAAATGGCCGCCCCACGCTCAGGAGCTTCTGCACGCCATAGCGAGAACCGGTCGGGAGCCATGTTGAGATCCATCAGCTTCTTCGCATCATCAAAGCGTTTGACGGCAGCGAGCATCAGGACTTTCTCCACGACAGTCACAAGCTTGGTGTTGTTCGGCATTGAGACGATCTCTGAAGGAGGCTGAAACCGGTGCGGAAATTTCTCCGATGCGTTCTTGAAAACCTTTGCCTTCGGATCCCATGCGTAGATGAGGGTGACTTTGGGGAAGTCGTCGGCACGGAACGCGGGGTCACCTTCAAAGAAGTCATCGATCGCAAGCAGTTCAGGATATTGCGTCTTGTCCAGATGCTCCGTCACTACCGGTTCCAACGGTATCCCCGCCGAATGTTCATCCTTCCAGCGTTCCGGAACATCGCCGAGGCGTATGAGGTTGCGGAACTTTGCCTTTCCGGTTATCTCAAACACCGACAGCGCATAGCAGAGCAGGGGTGGCAGACTGGATTGCGGTGGGTTGCAGGCGTGCTGGACAAGCAGCTTGTACAGCCCGGAGTTATCCCAGTCTGATGCTACCCCGAGAGAAGCGCTGTAGCTGTTGATCAGCACCGAGTCGGAGAACGCAACCGTTGTGTCGTTCACCAGCCGGTACAATCTCACCTGAGGCAGCTTGGGACCGCATGGGGACTGCACGGCTTCACGACTCAGAAACGTTGCCAGCACGTACCAGCGGTTCTTCTGCTTTAGGGTGGCGTACTCCTGGAAGAAGTAGCACTGCTTCGTCAGACGAAAGATCTCGTCTATCAGGAACGGCGGCGCCTGACGGTTCTGCGCCGGGGAGGTGTGAAGCGAAACGGTGATAATGAGGGACAGCAACAACAGTTGTTGTGGTCGAGTCATTGTCTGCAAGAGCTCGCTTTCGTATCTTGATGCATGAAGGAAAAACTGTTGCTCGGTGCGCACATGTCGATCGAGGGCGGAGTACACACCGCGTTCCTGCGGGGTGTGTCCATCGGTTGCACGGTCATGCAGGTGTTTGTCAAGAACAACAACCGATGGAACGCGCCACCAACTGCCGACGAGGACATCCAAAGCTACAAAAGAGAGGAGGCGAAAGCAAGGGTTTCGCCCGTCATCGCTCACGCCGCGTATCTCATCAACCTTTGCGCAACAAGCGCGGATGTCCTTAAGAAGTCCCGAGCGGCTCTCGTTGATGAGCTGCGGCGGTGTGAAGCATTCGGCATCAAGGCGCTGGTTGTTCATCCAGGCGCGCATCTTGGGGCCGGCGAGGGTGAAGGCATCAAACGCATTGCCGAGTCGATCAATGCCGCGCATGACGAGACAGAAAAATTCAAAGTGTTGACCGCGTTGGAGTCAACCGCCGGGCAAGGAACCACGCTTGGCTATCGATTCGAACAACTACGAGCAATGATTGATCTCGTGGAGGACGGGAGCCGCATGGCGGTGTGCCTGGATACTTGCCATCTCTTCGCCGCGGGCTATGATATTGGTACGCAGCAGGGTTGGGATAGTACAATGAATGATTTTGATTCGATTGTCGGAATGGATAGGTTGGTGGCTATTCATGTCAATGACTCCAAACGAGAGCGTGGCTCACGTGTGGACAGACATGAACACATCGGCAAGGGGAAGATTGGGAAGGAAGGATTCAGAGCGTTGATGCACGACGTACGTCTGGATGATGTCCCGAAGATTCTCGAAACACCAAAGAGCGAGGACATGCATGAGGATGTGGAGAACCTAAACTTCCTGCGGTCGCTGGTTGGAAAGAACGCTTAGCGAAGCACCAGGTTTCTAGTAGTCAGTCGCCGGTACCTGTTTCGCACTCACAGATGCGCTTGCCGCATTCAGGGCAAGGCTCCTTGTCCTTCGCGCATTCTTCGCAGAACTCCTCTTCCGGCTCGATCTCCTTGCCGCACACAGCACAATGGTTGATTACTTCCGCCATGGTCATCCCCGTCCAACTCTAGGGGCAATGTACCCCAGCCGCAGTACAAACGCAAGCTTGAGAATTGCCACAATCTGCTTGCGCGGTTTTGCAGCATCCTGCCTTGACATCTGCTAAGAAGAGGTAGTATATTATGGGTAACCGACGTGACTACAATGACCGAGACGCTCACCCTCCACGACCTTCTTGCACAACATGTGAAGGAAGGCGAGTTGTACGAGAAGATGCCCAACAATTGGGTGCGGTGCTTCGCGTGCGGGCATCGGTGCAAGATCGCTCCCGAGCGTGACGGCATCTGCAAAGTCCGCTACAACAAGGGCGGCGTGCTCTATGTGCCATACGGCTACACTGCCGGCGTCGCACTCGACCCGATAGAGAAGAAGCCGTTCTTTCACGCGCTGCCCGGGGCGACCGCTCTGAGCTTTGGCATGTTGGGATGTGACTACCATTGCGCGTACTGCCAGAACTGGTTCACCTCGCAGGCGATCCGTGACCCGAACGCAACTGCAGCGCCGGAGTTTTCAACACCCGAACAAATCATCGGACTTGCTCTTGAGTACCGGGCACCGGTGCTCACCAGCACGTACAACGAGCCGCTGATTACAAGCGAGTGGGCAGTCGAGATTTTCAAGCTGGCGCGGAAGTACAACATCAAATGCTCGTACGTCTCCAACGGTAACGGGACTCCGGAAGTCCTTGAGTACATCCGGCCGTACGTTCAACTCTACAAGATTGACTTGAAGAGCTTCCGCCAGAAAAACTACCAGCAGCTTGGCGGCAAGCTGGAAAACGTGCTCGACACGATCCGCACGCTCAAGAGACTTAACATTTGGGTGGAGATTGTCACGTTAATCATTCCCGGATTCAACGACTCAGACGAAGAGCTTAAGGACATCGCTAACTTCCTCGTCTCAGTATCTCCGGATATTCCCTGGCATGTTACCGCGTTCCATCAAGACTATAAGATGACCGACCCGCAGAACACGCCGGTGGCAACCCTGATCCGGGCTGCCGAGATCGGGTACAATGCCGGATTGCACTACGTGTATGCAGGCAACATCTCCGGCATGGTCGGGAAATATGAGAACACGTACTGCCCTTCGTGCAACGAGCTGTTGATCGAGCGGTTAGGATTTCGCGTGCAGATGAACCGACTGAAGGACGGGAAGTGTCCGAAGTGCGTGAACATTATACCGGGAGTGTGGGCGTAACCTGACCATTTCGACATTCATCCTTCCTCACAGCTACCCTTGAAGTTGGATTCCCAAAAACTCTCCCTCGTCATTGCTGTCTACAACAAGCCAGAGAACCTCAGGCTTGTGCTCGCTGCATGTGCGCGTCAATCGTTCACGGACTTCGAGGCAATTATCGCCGATGATGGCTCGGGGACCGAAGTCAGTGAAGTTGTTGAAGAGGCGAAGCGTGCCTATAGCTACCCCATCATCCATCTCTGGCACGAAGACAATGGCTGGCGGAAGAATGTTATGCTCAACAATGCTCTCCGGGCTGCACGGGCTGCGCATATCGTGTTCATTGATGGCGACTGTCTTCCCGGCAAGCATTTCCTACTCGATCATTGGAATGAACGCGAGGCAGGTAAGGTACTGCTGGGAAGGAGGGTGGAGACAAGCGAACGATGGTCGCAAGCGCTGACGCTGGAGCAGGTGAGAAACGGGAACTTTGAAAAGTATGGATTGGATGAATGGATGGATGGATTGACAGGGCGGTCTCTGCGTGTGGAGGATGGCATCAGGATGCCGAGCCGGCTGCTACGCACAGTTC
>CAYHRX010000063.1:2329-10671 GCA_964359075.1 uncultured Chitinophagales bacterium | reverse complement strand
AACGGACTTGACCTCCATATCGGCGGCATCAAGCACCACAGAGTCCAGCGTTGCCGAGAGTGGCGTAAGTGTGATTGATGTTGAGCCGTCCACCCGGCGTTCCTTCTCATCGAATCCCACTACGATTCTATAGTGAAGGACATCGTAGTCCCTGCTGCGGCGGTCAACGGCATTGCCGGGAAAGAGCACCTGCGCAGCCACCAGAGCAGGCATACACAACGCCAGAAGAGGAACAACATGACGCATTACGGTCTCCCAAAAATGAAAGCCGTCCTGTGTTTAAACCCAGAGCGGCTCTCACTGAACCTACCACATCGGCGATGTGTTCACATCAACACCCGATGTTTTCCATCCTTTTCTTTGCATCTTCATTCTTCGGGTCAAGCCTCAGCACTTTCCTCCATTCTGCACACGCTTCTTCTTTCAGCTTTTTGTTCTTGTCGTCCTCACCGGGTACGCGGGAGCGCGCAAGACATTCCCCACGCCAGAAATGACCCTGCACGTTGTTAGGGTCCTTCTCCACACAAACTGTGAAGTGCTTAAGCGCATCCTCGTTCTTCCGTCTGCCTTCTTCTTCCGGTTCCTTCAGGTCGAGAGTTTGAAGGATTGCCTGTCCCCAGGAGAGGTGCACATTTGCATCATCCGCACCAACAGACTGCGCCTTGCGGAAGGTATCGATCGCCTTCACATATTGTCGGTTTATCATGTACAGTGAGCCAAGCAGTTTCTGCGCTTCGCCATACACGACCTTGTTCTTGTCGACCTGGTCGCCGATCAGCTTCAACACCTCAAGGTACTGATCCTCAGCAAGGTCGAACGAATCCACCTGCATATAGTACCGGGCGAGCCAGAGCCGGCCCTGGAGAAAATCCCCCCTTAACTCAATTGACTTGAGGAACAGCTCGCGTGCCCGCGGCAGGTTAAGATTCGCTTGCTGCAGGTAGGTGATGCCACCATTGATGTGGGCGCTCAGCGACGTCGAGTCGCAAGCAAGTTTCTTCTCGAACATCTCGGATGCTCTCTTATAGTCCTGCTTCTTCATCAGCAACGAGCCCAGCGGGAAGTAGATGTCGCAGTTCGTAGAATCGGTGGCGATGGCCTTCTCAAACGCGGCTATTGCTTCAGCATCCATGCCGGCCCCGAAGTACGCGCGGCCAAGCAGGATCTGATCCTCCTGTTTGACAGCATTACGACGCTGCAATCCACCAAACGCCTCCAGCGAACTCTTGTAGTCCTTCATCTCAACGAGTGAGTGTGCCCGGATGCGCCACATATCAACGTTGTTCGAGTCGAGCTGCAGGGAGGTTTTTGCCGCCGTGGCTGCATCAGAGAACAGGTCCGAGCCAAACAACGCCTTCGCATACAACACGGACCCTTCCACATGTTTCGGGCTGAGCTTCACGAACTTCCAGAGCGGCGCGACTGCCTGCTTGTAGAACTTTGCCAGCACGAGAATTCGACCGTGCTCAAGGTACGGATCAGGGTGGGTAGAGTCGATCTCTTCCGCTACTATGTACGCTTTGATAGCTTCATTGTATTGCTTGTTGGATGCGAGCGACCGGGCAACCTTCAATTGGATATCGAGGTTCTTCGGCGCCAGCTCGGACGCTTTCTGGTAGTTGCTGATCGCCAATGGCTTGACGCCAATCTTGAAATACGCATCCCCAAGCAAGAGGTAGATCAAAGGATTGTCCGGCGTGCACTCTTTTGCCCTCGTGAGTTGCACAATCGCTGGATCGGTGGAATCAGCTGCCACAAGAGCCTGACCGTAGAAGACCGACACCTCACAGTCTTTGGGAGCGAGCTTTGAGGCAAGACGGAACTGTGCAATTGCCTCTGCAATGTCTTTCTTCTCAAGCATTGCCTGACCGAGCAGCTTGATCGCATCAACATTTTCATCATCTGCCTTTAACGATGCCTTGAGGTAGCCGATGGCATCATCGGTCCTTCGCCGCGCAAACGAAAGGGCACCAAGGTAGTAGTTTGACTCGGCCAGCTTTTGCCCGGCCTTCACTGCATCCTGAAAGCTCGTAAACGCCGCCGCCGTGTCCCGGGCATTCAGGGAGGCCCTGGCCTTATTATAGATGTCTTGCGCAGCCGCGCCGGCTGCGGCAAGGAGGAATAACCCGACAAGGAGACGTTTCATCGCTGCTGCACCTTTTGAGATGTGAGATCAACCATACGAACAGGCACTGCCGTGGGGACAAGCCCGTGGTTAATGAAGTTCTGCTGACCCTTTCTGTCTTTCACGTACGCGATGAAGCCATAGCTCACGTCGCGCCTGACTTCCCGCGTGTACATATACACTTCTTTCCACAGCGGATAGTACTTCCGCAGCACGTGCGCTTGCGCGGGACTGTAGAATTGTCCCATCACCACTGTTGTATCAGGCTGGTAGCTCCCACCACCAAGTCTGCATACAGTCACCTCCTGATCGTGTCCCTTCAGCCAACTCACTCCGACCAGTCCAATCCCGCCCGGATCCTGTTTCACCTTCTCCAGAAGCTCTCCGCTGGACTTCACGCGAGTGACAGTGGGTCCGAATGGTTTACCTTTCAGGATGGTTGCTCTGAAGACCTCATCGGTGCTGGAATTGATGTCACCAACATACGCATCGATCAACGGCTTCTTTCCCGCACTCCACCTTGTCACGGTGCTGCTGTAGATGCTATCGAGCTCAGTGAGCCGCAGCGTGGTCGCGGGGTTCTGTTTGTTGACAACTACCGCTACAGCGTCCATCGCAACCTTGTAGCCTTCGTACTCAATCTTTGCATCTTTGATATAGTCCATCTCTTCTTTGTTGAACGCTCGCGCAAGGACAATCACGCGGATGCTGTCGTTCACGAAGTTGACGACGGCCTCACGCGCATCGACGAGGCGAATTTGAATGAAACCCTCGGGATAGGTGTTGTGAAAGTCCTCCGCCTGAAACTGCATCACGGGAGCGAGCGACTCATCACACTCCACGGTCGCTTTCCCCCGCGTCGTACTGACCGTGGGCTGCTGGTCGCACCCAGCCAGAGCAAGAAGGAGAATCAGGCCAACTCTCGTCATTCTTGCAGGCACGTTCATCAGCGTCTCATCTCGCGTCTGTAATACGCAATCGCAAATCTGTATGCCCCGTACAGAAAAATCACAGCGCCCATTATTACACCGAACTGCTCCGGGAAATTCCTGGGAACCAACACACCGAAAATTATGAGAAGACCCACCACCATCGCCAGAGCCGATACCACGAGGATGGCATACCGAAACACATCCTGATAGTTCATGACCCTTCCTCCCTTATGAACTAAGAAGGGAAGGCAGAAATTCCAACCTTCCCTTCTCCATCTTCACGCGTTGGCGGCCAGGCGTCAACAGCTCTACTGTGAGTCAACAAGCCTGAACGTGAACGGCATTGCCACCCAGACCGACACAGGCCCGTCGCTCATGTAGGCTGGCGTGAACAGGAACTGCTTTGCTGCGTCCACCGCAGCATCATTGAAGATATCGTTATCGCTCTTCAGGACCAGAGCCTGCCGCACCTTCCCCTCCCTATCAACCCACACCTTCACCCACACTTTCCCTTCCAGTCCCGCCCTGGCCGCGATCTCCGGATAGCGGGGGACCACCCTTCGGACGATCTGCGGCTCCTTCTCCACAACACGAAAAATAGGTGGCGGCAACTCTTCAGTCACCCCTCCACCTTCACCTTCCCCCGGAGTGTCATAGCCGTTCCCATCTTCTCCTGTTGCTTCACCCTCCGCTGTGCCGCTGTTCCCTGCGCCGAACACAGGCTGCTCATTCGTCGTCACTCGCTCATCGGGAATAGGCGTCGGAACACCGAAGCCTTGTTTGTGACCGATGGCTCCGACCTTTGGATCTGGCAGCGTCGGCAACCGATGGTCGGTGGGGAAATACGAGATCACCTTGAGGCCACCCGGATTCCTCGCGCTTTCCACGCGCACAGGTCCGAGCCTGCCAAGCATGTACACTGCTGCCGCATGAACAACAATCGACACCGCCAATGCAACCAGCAAGTTACGCTCGTACACATGCTTAAGCTCTGCAGCACCATAGTGCTGTGTGTTGAAACCAATTGCTGCGGCTGACATGGTAACCTCCATGCCTGGCTTTACTATGAACATAACAGGTCAACCGCCGCGCACGGCTGATCTTTGCAACGATTCTACTTCTTGTCCGTCAGCTTGAAGCGGAACGGGAACGACACCCACACAGCGACCGGGCCGTTGTTCATGTAGGCCGGTGTGAATACAAACTGCTTCGCAGCTTCGACAGCCGTATCGTTGAAGATCTCTGCATCGCTCTTCAGCACCACCACCTGCCTCACCTTGCCTTCCTTATCGACCCAGATCTTCACGATCACCTTTCCCTCTAGGCCTGCGCGCATGGCAAGCTCGGGATACTTGGGCTCGATTTTCTTGACAAGCTGCGGCTCCTTCTCGTATGGAACAAAGTCTGCCGGCGGCCCTTCGTCCTCAATCGTGATGTCCTGTTCAATGACAGCACCTTCATTCCCGAGACCTTCGGTCACTGGTGCAACCTGCTGACTCATCTCCGTCTGCGATGCAATCGTTTGCTCGGGGCTTACCTCAGCGTCGGGCACGGGTACGGGCGCACCGACGGTCGGCTTTGAGACCGGAGCCGAGACTGCAACCGGAGGCGGAATATTCGCACTCTGAATGGATGGAGGCGGACCGAGGTCGCTGTACTTCAACACACGCACGATGCCCGTCGGAGGTTCTTCCTGACTCAAGATTTCCATCAGGTAGTATCCGCCCACGATAACGGCGTGAATTGCAATTGCGATCCCCAATGCAATGGTGAAGTACTTCTGATAGACCTGCTTGAGCTCTATCGCTCCGTACTTCGCGCTTTGCTGGTACCCTCCTGCCAATGACACTTCTGCCATGGTTATTCTCCCTAGTTAATTGTGTGCAGGACTATGATTGAACCTTTGCAATCATTTCTTTGTCTTTGTCAGCCAGTGGCGCAAGACTGAAGCGCGTGATGTTTGCCAGGTTCAACTCATCCATAATATCGACCATCGTCTGGTATTTGCTCTTGCGGTCGACCTTCACGAGCGTGACAAGCTTTGGGTTCGCCGATTTCTCGCGCAAAAGGTCCCGCAGATTTGCGAACTCAACCTTCTCGGGCAACTCGATACCGATAGCCCAGTATATCTTGCTGTTCTCATCTACACGCAGTGTCAAGAGATTCGACTCTGCAAGCTCGACCTTCGCCTCCGGATCGGGGGGAAGATTAATTTCCATTGTTTGTGGCCGCGTCATGGACGTTGTGAGCATGAAGAACGTCAGCAACAGGAACGCAACATCGACGAGCGGCGTCATGTCGATGCGGATGCCGAGCCGTCGGCCTTTCTTCCGCTTCTTCTTCCCATGCGATCTGGGTTCTGGAGCTCCTCCTCCACCACCTGCCATAGTAGTATCCTCCTATCTCAATTTTTACTTTTCTAGTGCCGTGACCAGATTGAAGCGTGTGATCTTGGTCTTCTGGAGAATGTCCATCACGTCCTCCGCAACACCGTAGTCGGTACCCCTGTCACCTTTGATGACGGTGCGGAGCTTCGGGTTTGCAGTACGAGCCTGGATAAGGTAGTTCGCGAGCTTGTCCTTGGGAACCTCGATACTCGCTTTGAGCTCATTCTCCTTGCCGAACAGTCGTCCGCGCAGTCTCTGGGAGTCCATCCCCAGGAAAATGCGCCCGTCCTTGCTCAGCGTCAGCGTCATCACGTCCGACTCGGGCAGTTTGAACTGTGAGTTCGATGACGGCAGCTCAATCTGCACCTCTTCCGGTGGCTTGAACTGCGTGGTGAGCATGAAGAACGTGAGCAGCAGGAACGCCACGTCGACCAACGGCGTCATGTCGATCAACACGCCATGTCGTTTTGGTTTGATTCTTGGCATAACACACCTGCTGGTTGGTTAGTTGGTCTTGGTGTTCAGGATCTCAACAACGTTGTAGCTCGCTTCGTCGATCATGTACGTGAAGTTGTCGACCTTCGTGACGAAGAAGTTGTATGCAATGATGCCGAGGATTGCGGCCAAGAGTCCGAGCGCTGTATTGATGAGCGCCTCAGAGATACCGATGGAGAGCTGAATGGCATCCGGGGCGCCACCTTGGGCGGCAAGTGCGGTAAATGCACGGATCATTCCGATCACGGTCCCGAGCAAACCGAACATTGTGGCAACTGATGCGATTGTCGAAAGGGCGATGAGGTTCCGCTCCAGGAGTGGCGTCTCGAGGCTGGTTGCTTCCTCGATTGCCCGCTTGGTCTCCGCCATCTTCTTCTCTGAATCGAGCTTGTTGTCATGCACGATTTCCTTGTATCGGTTTAGGCCGGTCCGGATAATGTTTGCCGCAGAGCCGCGCTGGGCGTCACACGCCTTGATCGCATCATCGATCTTGCCGGACATCAGGTGCTTTTGCACACTCTGGAGGAACACCGTGATGGAGGACTTGCCGTTCGCCTTGCGAAGCGAGAATGTCCGTTCGAACACAAGCGTGAGATTCATCAGCGTCAACATGATCAGGATAGGCACGATGAT
This sequence comes from uncultured Chitinophagales bacterium, assembly GCA_964359075.1. GTDB lineage: Bacteria > Bacteroidota > Ignavibacteria > UBA10030 > UBA6906 > UBA11986. Next base: position 4,099 of record CAYHRX010000063.1, on the reverse strand, counting down.
GCCGCCCGTGTAGATTGTTCCGAGGAGATTCAGCGGCGACTGTCGGCCCGCACCATCCTTGAAGTTGTCGGGGTTCCCGAGCACAAGGATCCAGATCCCAAACGCTATCGCAAGCGTTACAACGATCACTATCGTGAGAAAGATGGATTGCTTCATTGATGCACTCCTTTGTTAAATGAAATGATACATGAGTTACGTTTGTGATTCAAAACCTTTGACCGCGTCTTCGCGAGTCTCGACCACGTCGAACACCATGGTCAGCTTCGTGATGACAAAAATATTGTTGATGTTCTTGTTGATGCCGCATAGCTTCACGTGTCCCTTGTTCTTGGAGTAGCTCGTGTGTGCCTGCACCAGCACACCGATTGCCGTGCTGTTCAAATAGGTAACCTTCGAGAGATCAATCACGAGCTTCTTGTTGCCCTGCTCAACGAAATCGGCAACGGCATTGCGAAGCTCATCGGTCTCTTCCCCGCCGACCAGCGAACCTTTGGCTTCGATGACGCCAATCTTCCCGCTCTGCAACGTGGTGGTTTTGATTGCCATGATATCTCCTGGAAACTGAGCGTTACGTTGTGACTTGAATGAATAGCGCCGTAGCAATCGGCTTTTCTTGAGTGAAGATATGCTCTGACCCCGATGGCGTACGGCGAGCACCCACTGCGAATCAGTGCAAAGCAGATGCCACGCGCCTTTGCGACCGGACATGTCGCGGCGACGGCCTTACATTCAACGAGTTACAAGAGTCACTGCAGATGATAGTACAAGTTGACCAGTAGCGCTACCCTTGCAAACTGCAAGACGAAAATCAGTAACAATGAAAGAGAGGATAGGTAACTACGTGGTGTGGAATATATTAATGGCCATTGCAAAATGCAACCAAAAATACGTCAGGGTTGCAGATAGGGACTGGAATGGCTACTATTTGAGGGCTTATTTAACTCCTCATGGCACGCTTCAAAATCTTTATCGAATACGAGGGCACCCGCTTTAGTGGCTGGCAGGTGCAAAAGAACGCCCGCACTGTGCAGGGCGAACTCATTGGAGCAATAAAGAACGTATTCAAGACCGACGACTTTGAGTTCCAAGGATCGGGGCGAACCGACGCCGGTGTCCACGCTCTTGAGCAGGTCGCTCATCTTGACATCTATACGGTGCTCGCACCGGAGATCATCAGGATGAAGATCAACGATGAACTCCCGGCCGATATTAACGTGCTTGAGGTGGAGAAAGCACCCAAAGAATTCCATGCCCGACACAGTGCCGTTGCCCGCAGTTACCTTTACCAGATCTCCCGCCGCCGGACGGCATTCGGCAAACGCTATGTGTGGTGGAGTAAGGACAAGCTCGACTTCCATGCAATGAACGCTGCTTCACGGTTATTCGTCGGGATGAACAACCTGCAGTCGTTCACTGATGATGACCCTGAAGAGAAGTCGACGAAAGTCTTGATCGAATCGATGGAGATGAAGGAAGTGGGAGACTTGATTCTGATCCGGGTCTATGGCTCGCACTTCATCTGGAAGCTGGTCCGACGGATTGTGGGCGTCGTCGCAGAAGTCGGAAGAGGAAACCTCACATTGAACGAGGTACAGCAATTCGTCGTGAGGAAATCCGATGCTCCCGCGCGGCTCACGGCACCGCCTTCGGGGTTGTTCCTTGAGAAAGTATATTATAGAGGAGAAAGCAGACCGCAGACACTCCAGCCTGTACTATCGGTTGATCGTTTCACTCATTCCACACCACGACATCACAGCCCAACACGATAGC
>CAYHRX010000063.1:0-2319 GCA_964359075.1 uncultured Chitinophagales bacterium | reverse complement strand
ATCTTCACGATCCTCATCTGCTCAATTCTCAGCATCCACAGTTTGCTCGCGCAGGCGCCGGTTGTGCATCGGGTGGAACCGCCCAACTGGTGGGTCGGGATGACACTGGACACGGTTCAACTGATGCTGTACGGAGAACACCTCGATAACATCTCTGTGAAGACAACTGCCAACGGTGTGCTGATCAAGAGAGTTCATCGAGTTGCAAACCCATCGTATGCATTCATCGATGTCGCAATCTCCCGAAGGGCAAATCCGGGTGAACATGTGATACGCCTAGAGAACACGTCTGGCTCCACCGATATCCGCTTCCTACTGTACAAGCGAGAGAAGCCTGAGGGCCGCTACCAGGGCTTCAACCCCGGCGACGTCATCTATCTCATCACTCCGGACCGCTTTGCGAACGGCGACACTACAAACGATTCGGTACTGGACCTGATCGACAGGCGCAACCGCGCCGAGCCATACGGACGACACGGCGGGGATATCCAGGGCATCATTGAAAAACTGGATTACTTGAACGATCTCGGCGTGACCGCATTGTGGATGAATCCGATGGTGGAGGACAACGCCTCCTTGGCAAGCTACCATGGCTATGCTGCCACAGATCTGTACAGAATCGATCAACGGCTCGGCACAAATGAGTTATACAAGAAACTGGTGAGCGAAGCACATGGACGCGGACTGAAGATCATCATGGACCACGTAAACAACCACATCAGCATCAATCATCCGTGGATCAAAAACCTGCCGGTGCCTGATTGGCTGAATGGAACGGTCGAGGAACACCCAAAGGCATTTCACTCGAAGATCGAGCTCTCCGATATCCACACGGACTCCATCATCAAGGACAGGGCAACTCACGGCTGGTTCACAGACTACATGCCCGACCTGAACCAGACGAATCCGTTCGTTGCAACGTATCTCACCCAGAACACGATATGGTGGATTGAGTCAACAGGACTTGATGGGATCCGCGAGGACACATACCCATACATCGATCCTGCGTTTCGTGCAGCCTGGTGTGACGCGGTCATGAAAGAGTATCCTCACTTCAACATCGTCGGTGAAGCGTGGATTCAGGATCCCGAGTACCTTGCTCCATACCAGAAAGGCAGCTATTTCCCGAAGAAGTTCGATCCGAACCTCCCGTCCATCACGGACTTCGGACTGTTCGATGCATTCAACCGGGCATTTGCCGATTCAGCCGGCATCTCCGGTGTCTTCGACTGCCTCACGAAAGACTTTCTCTATCCCGATCCTGATAATCTCGTCACCTTCCTCGATAACCACGACATCACGCGCATCATGTACCGCGTAAAAGGCAACGCCAGGCGGTTCAAGCTTGCACTCACGCTCCTGCTGACCACGCGCGGCATCCCACAGATACTTTACGGAACAGAGATCGGGATGATGGGAGGCAAAGACCACGGGACCTTGCGGGCGGACTTCCCGGGCGGCTTCCCCGGTGATTCACGAACTGCATTCACCGAGCAGGGTCGAACGAACGAGGAGAACGACATCTTCAACTTCACAAAGGAGTTGCTTGCCATGCGCAAGGGATACAAGGCGCTCTCAAGGGGAAGGCTGATTCACTTCAAACCACAGAAGGAAGTCTATGTGTACTTCAGAGTGCTCGGGGATGAGCGCATCATGGTCATCATCAACAACAGCAATGCGCGTCAAGAAGTGGACCTCACGCGCTTCGAACATCAGCTTGGGGGAAAACGCGAGCTGCTCGACTTGAGGTCCGGGCGGGCGCTTGATCTGGTGCCGTGGATGTCAGTCAAGGTAGAAGCGCAAGAGGCTGGGGTCTTTCTTGTGAGAGGAGGGCCGTACTGACATGTCTGACCCAAAGCAGCTTTCCTACCTTCTTAAACTTCTTGACGATGAGTCGTCCACAGTGCGGCAGTCCATTCTTAGCCAACTCCGTGCATTCGGCCCTGACCTCGAACCGGAACTGATGCGTCAGAACATCGCACCCAGTCCGGATGAGCTGCGCATCATGCGTGACGTGCTTGAGGAGCACCGTCGTACATGGCTGCGCCTGAGATGGCCTTCCTGGTTCGAGATCGAGGATGACAAAGAGAAGTTGGAGGCAGCGATGAGCCTCATTGCCGAATTCATGCACGGTCGGATGTATCACGTAAGTCTCAAGCGGTTGCTTGACCAACTCACGCTCGACTATCATGCCCTCTACGGGAATGGGGATGCAAAGAAACTGGCCCGGTTCCTCTTCCAGGATTATGAGCTTGCTGGCGCATAACCGGAGGAGTACTACAACCCACTGAACAGCAGCCTTGTGTATGTGATCGAGCA
>CAYHRX010000062.1:0-10816 GCA_964359075.1 uncultured Chitinophagales bacterium | reverse complement strand
GAAGCCCCCTCTCCGGGCCAGCGCCGTTGATAGCCGCCTTCGCGTCGAACCTGTCCCACGGCAACCCCACCGCTTGGGCCTGGGACTTCGACAACGACGGCACAACCGACAGCACGACCACCAGCCCGTTCTTCACCTATTCCACAGGTGGCGACTACACGGTCAAGCTGGTTGCGAAGAACAAACTCGGACAGGCCGAGCGTGAGTTACTGATCATCGCGGGCGACAACATCTGCCTCACTCCTCCCATGGGCTGGAATAGCTGGAACTGCTGGGCCACCGCAGTCGATGATGCCAAGGTGCGCGCCGCTGCCGATGCGATGGTGAACTCTGGACTTATCAATCACGGCTTGTCGTACATCAACATCGACGATTGCTGGATGATCAAGCCGGATGCGAAGGAGCCTGAGTGGCAAGGTGAGCCACGCGACAAGAACGGGATGATCAACTCGAACACGAAATTCCCCGACATGAAAGCGCTCAGCGACTACGTGCACGCGAAGGGACTGAAGCTTGGCATCTATAGCGGCCCCGGACCGCTGACCTGTGCGGGCTTCACAGCGAGCTATCACTTTGAGGAGAAGGATGCCCAGCGGTTTGGTGAATGGGGGATTGACTACTTGAAATACGACTGGTGCTCGTACGGAAAGATTGCCAAGGATAGAAGCCTGCCGGAGTTGAAGAAGCCGTATGCCGTCATGAGGGCGGCGCTGGATAAAGTTCCTCGCGATATCGTGTACAGTCTCTGCCAGTACGGAATGGGGAATGTGTGGGAGTGGGGCGCCGAAGTTGGCGGCAACTGCTGGCGCACAACTGGGGATATTGTCGACACATGGTCAAGCATGGCGGGCATCGGGTTCAACCAGGCGGGACACGAGAAGTTTGCCGAGCCGGGCCGATGGAATGATCCCGATATGCTCGTCGTTGGGCGCGTTGGGTGGGGGCCGCAGTTGCATCCCACGCGCCTTACCGCCGACGAGCAGTACACGCACATCAGCCTGTGGTCTTTACTCTCCGCACCTCTTCTCATTGGCTGCGACATGAACAAGCTGGATGCGTTTACATTGAGCTTGCTGACGAACGATGAAGTCATCGCAACCAATCAGGACCCGCTCGGCAGGCAGGCCAGTCGGATAGCGAATGACAACGGCAGGCAGATCTGGGTGAAGGAGATGGAGGATGGATCGAAAGCTGTCGGCTTCTTTTATGCCGATGACGGGAAGAGGAATCCGGTTGACTACTTCAGTTGGGGGAAGAGAGGGAATACGAAGATCACGCTAAAGGCTGCGGACATTGGCATCAAGGGTAAGTTCAAAGCAAGAGATGTGTGGAGGCAGAAGGACCTGGGAGTGTTCAACGACGAGTTCACAGTAGAGGTGCCGTACCATGGAGTGGTGCTGGTGAGGGTGATGAAGGTCGACTAAAGATCGTCGGGGGTGAGGCCTGTGTGCTTTGCGATTCGAGCAAGCATACGTGGCCCGATTTCTTCTCCATCATGGAAAGCAAATACGTAGTCAGACCATCCAGGTCGTGCAAGTATTCGGTGGGAACCCGGTGTCTGCCAGCACTCTTAGAGCGAGTGCCTGAGCGTGGGCAGTCGCATCATCCCGCGTCTTCCCATACGCAAGAGCGCCGGGGATATCGACAACCTCTGCGATCCACCGCCCATCTTCCTCTTGCTCTAGTTCAATCTTGAGATTCATGGGTCTGTTCTCTTCTCGTTGCTATCAAGATAGGGTAAACTCCTGACTTGTGCAACCGGAGATGTGTGGAGACACATGGCCGTTGGAGTGTTTGAGAATGTACTCACGACCAACGTGCCGCACCACGGCGTGGTGTTGGTGAGGGTGTGGGAGGTGAGGTGAGTGGCTCTGACATACGAGCCTTGACGCATGTCCTCCCGACATTACTTTCGCATGGCGAGGTACATACCGCCAAAGTATGGAACCAGCCAGATCATCCATACGAAGAGGCTATATCTGTGGAATCCTCTCCTGACTTCATCACTCCCTTTCCGGGCCACACGCGTAGCCCACATTGCGTGGACCAGCATGAGCCAGAGCGCAATCTGTCCGGTAAGTGTGTGTGGCTGCCAAAAGTCGAAAGGACCTGCTGCCATGCGGTGCATGGCCAAAGTGCCGCAAGCATCGAACAAGAAGCCGGTCCAGAACGCAGTCACATGCCACGTTTTCAGATAACGGGCAATCCGTTCGGACCACACTCCCACCGAGTAAAAGATCAAGGCGAGCGTGATCAACGTTGCTGACACGATCAACAGCAAAGGTTTCGTCCCCTACGTCTATGGCTGATGGCCGCCTTTTTGTCCTTGGCTACCTGCTGGCGCACAACGCCACGCCGCACCACGTTTACCCGCCGTCTTTCTTGGCGGGCAACGACGCCGACTATCATCTATCAAATGCGTTTTCCGCATCCCGCCGTTTTCTGGCGGGATGACGGTGGCGTTGAGCGAGTACTTTTCATAAAGCCTTCAACAAATGAGTGAACGTCGATGGTGCGGTGTGTTAGGCGAAGAAGGTTAGCCTAGGTTCACGCTCGATTCCCTTTTGAATTCATCGTTCGTTTTGACTTTCTGATCCTGTTCAACGCAACATTCACGCTATTGGAAGACGTCCCAAGAATGTCGGCAATTTCTTTTGGGCGAAAGCCAATGGAATCGAGCTTGGCAATCTGCTTTATCTGTGAATCATCGGTCAAGAGATTGTGAGCAAGAAGTTTCTTAATGATTCTCAACTCTTGCAAGATGTTTCTCTGAACAACCTCATCCATTGGACACCTCTTTTTTCTTCTTGTTTTTTCTGGTGGGTACCATTTGACTCACTCGCCCGCCGGTTACCCCAAGAGCTTTTGCGATGCTTCCCACCTTTACCTCTTGATGTTGCAGTAGAACGATCAGAAGCTTCTTTATTGCACTCAACTCAATAATAATTTGGTCGAGTTTCTTGTCGCTCATGTGCGTCTCCTTAGATGATTCTGGTTATCAGTGCCAATATCGTATCGAGGTTCCATTCGTCTACTTCTTTTGGGCCTTCAACTACATGATAAAGCGAATGCACCTTGTCATTGGCGTCATTCTTGAACGGCTTTAGTTTTTGGTGCAAGCGATCTATTGCTTCCTTTTTGTCGTGGTCGAATTCGTTCCGCTTCTTGAAGAGGTTCTCCAAGACCACACTGAAGTCTTGATTTCGGCCCCTCGCCTTGTCGAAGTAGAGTTCTAGGCTATTGGGATACTTGGCTTTTAATATCTCAACAATCAAGTTCTCAAGCACCTTTCTCGCAAGCACAAATACGCAGGTGTAGCAGTGTTTGGTGTAGGCTCTATTGATCTCTGCTATGTGCTTTCTGAGAAAATGGTCAGCGGTCTGGAATTGTATAATCTCTTTTGTTGCTTCCTTTGTTTTCCTCCTGCTTTTCAGAACCGGTACTTTCTCAATCTTCACAGAAGGAATGGTCAGCTTGTCCTCTTTGCTGATAAGTCTCCGGACTGACTTGTCATACTGTTGAGCATAGATTTGCGCAACGGCATTGAGGGTGGCTTGCGGATAGTTCCTTTTCAGTCTGGAAATATCTGATCTAATCGTGCTTACTGGCTTTCTCAGTCTATCATGAAGAAAGGTCAAGACTTCTGGATTCAATTTTGGTTTGTTAGCCATTCCTACATTTATGATTGTTGATCGAATGTGATAGCCAACCCTTTTCGCCTAACCTCCGGCCAAACGAACCTGTCATCCTTTTGCCGAGTAGTGCGTTGGCATCTCTCTCTGACTTTCAATATCGGTTCTGTTAGGCGAAGGCGGTGCTCTGCGAATTCATTTGAGGTGGCTGCGGATTGCTTCCACAAGTCCATTCACTTGTTGGAGTGCATCGGCAACGTCTTTCTCAGACAGACCTGCCTCCAACATAAGGGGGTATCGTTCGACGAAGTACAGGCCTGTGATTGTCTGAAGGACAGAACGGTATTCCTCGAACGAGGCGTCGAAGGCGAGCACTTCGTTGAGCAGTGGTTCCAAATCATGAATGCGTTGAAGAGCCCAACCATGGGACAGAAGAAACGCTTTGAGAAACTTCTCCACCGCTTGCTGGAGATAGAAACCTGCCGCTTCCGGATCGTGGATAGCAAGAAGCTGCCGGACACGACTGAGGTCTTTCTCTGCAATCCTCAGCCAGTCTGCCGGGTAGAGGGATTCCTTAGGCTTCATACATTACCCGTCCGTGTTGCAGAATGTGCTCAAGAAACTGGTCACCGTTGGCGAGTCGATCACGGATTTCCTCTGGATTAAGTACGATGGTGTCAAGACCAAACCGACGTGTCGGATCGGAGAGGATTCGTCGCACAGCAGTCCATCGATCAATAAAGCGCTCCCGAGTGCGCTTCACTATGAGCAGATCCACATCACTATCCATGGTTGGCGTATCTTCTGCGCTCGAACCAAAGAGAATAATCCGTTCGGGCTGGTACTCAACTCGAAGTCTTTGGACAATCTCAGCGATTGCACTGTCACGTTCCTGTGCGGTCATTTATCAATCCTCCTGATCAAATATACGCATTTTCCTGGCCGCCGCTTTCGCCTAACCTCTGGCTAAGCATTTATTCCGATCCCAGATTCAACCATTTGATATGAGTCCTGCCTCATGAATCGATTGGCAAGTCAAAAATAGAACAACGTGAGGCCAGGAAAAGAACGCACAGATGAGCCGGGATGAGACTGCGTGTTGGAATCTATGCGAAGGCGCGAAGAAAGTCAAGCCCGCACTGCATTGTGAAGCCGACCTTTGGTTCTGTCATTCGGGACGATTCACGAACGCAGAACGCCGGGGCGATGGGTACGGAACATGCTCGCCCTTCACGGCAACCCAGAGCACCCGGTTGAACTGATCGTCGGGGGCCCGATCTTCCTTTGTGAAATCAAACTCCTCACTCTTCCGCTGCCACTCATTCAGGGCCATGTTCCTTTCCGTAACATCGACAAAGGGCCCGACAGCGTTGTACGCCGATGAAAGAGTGGTATCACTGAAGCATCGCCACATCGGCGTTGCGGCGGCGTCGTACTGGCTCATGGGGGGAAGTCCGAGAATCAGCTCTATCGTGCGCAGCATCGAGGATGTGGAGTACATCGTGTGGTCTACGTAGCCTCGCTTCACAAACCCACCCGCAACATAGGCTGTGCTCCGGTGGGCATCCACATGGTCGGGACCGTTCTGTGCATCATCTTCAAGGATGAATACTACACTCTTATTCCAGATGGGTGTCTTCGCAAGATGCTCGATGAAAAGCCCGACTGCACGGTCGTTATCCGCGACATGGGCAAACGGTGTAAGCTTCCCGAGACGCAGTCCTTCTGTATGGTCATTGATGAACCAGAGAGTGGAGAGCTGCGGCACTTGTCCAAGAGCCAGAAGAGAATCGAAGTCGCGCTTCCACTGGTAGAACCGCGTTGTATCGTACACCGATTCATCCCAGCCTGTATAGTAGGGACAATAATGCCCTTCCAAAACCGGGATGTTCGGCTTGTAGTTGTCGGCGAACTCACCGTATGTACGATACGTTACCCCATACCGCTTACACATATCCCAAAGGAATCCGTTCTTGTTGTTGGCGATGGCCCGCGTGCCCTGCCCGTCGTACGTCCCTCCCCGGTCGCCGTATGATGTAGGCCAGGTTTTCTCCAGGTAATCCGTTGCATAGGCGCCCATACTCCAGTTGTGGCCATCGGCGCTCACTTCTCCATCAACATAGAAATTATCCAACAGCACGAACTCCCTGGCAAGCTTGTGCTGGTTGGGCGTGATCCTCTCACCGAATAGCACCAGCGATGTGTCGCCATTGCCCTGAGGGAGATCGCCCAACACCTGGTCATAGGTGCGGTTCTCCTTGATGACATAGAAGACATGTTTGATGGGAGAAGGATCCCCCACGCGAATGGGAATAGGATTGCCGGGCTTCCCTTGTGCCGTAAGCTCGATGTCCTTCGAGTAGGGAGTGTTTCGATAGGTCACTTGGGAGTAGACGCTGAGTTCTTCTTCGCTCGGCTCACGGATGATACTCAGTGTCCCTCGGAAGAGTCCGGCAATGTACTGGACTATCTCCTTCTTCCTTGCCGGATTGGGGCCGTACGGATTCGCGAGAGAGGAGAATCCCTTTCCGTTCGCAACGAAGATGTCACCACCGCTCACACGAACACAGGTCGGATACCACCCCGTCGGAATGAAACCTCTGCTTCGGCTGTGCCCGGGGTTGCTCACATCAAATACCGCCAGGCAATTATTGTCGGCATTTGCAATGTACAGCACTCGATCATCCTCGCTGAGAGCAACACTGTTGGTTGTGCTACCGGATGGTGCATTGGGATACAAGGCTGAATTCAGGGTCTCGATGACCTCACGTGTTCGAAGATTGATGATGGAGACGGAGTTGTCGTTCGCATTGGCGACAAACAGGAATCGTCCGCTCTTATCGAGGCACATGTCATTTGGGTTGTCGCCGACCAGGATCGATCCATCCCACTGCTTCGAGCGTGTATTGAACAGCAGAACCTTATCGCACCCCCAGCAGGTAACGTAGAGCATGCTGTTGTCCGGAGAGAGTAGGCAGGTGTATCCTTCCCCTCCGATGTCAAAGCGGTTCTCCACCTTCTTCTGTTCTACATCGACGATGTACAGCGAGTTGTTCTCCTTGGTGACGACATACAGTCGTTGGCGCGCATCGTCGTAGGCCATTCCGGCGGGAGAGATCTTCACAGGCCATGGTTTTCCCAGCGGGATAGTGTCTCTGACGACAAGACGTCGGGTTGAGAGATCGTATCGGATGATCCAGTTGTCATTGCCGCCGGAAACGAAGAGGCTCTTCTCGTCCGATGAGAAGGCAAGCCCTACCCACGCTTTGCCAACAACTGCGGTATCGAGGATCTTTCTGCGCACAGGATCAATCAAGTAGATGCTCTGATCGCTTTGCCCGTTATTGGTGACTGCGAGGAGTCGTTTGGAAGGAGAGACCGCCATGTTCAGCGGGAGGTCTCCCAGCGGCAAGCTCTCCCCGACATGCGTGATCCCCCAGCCGTTCGGCAGCGTGACACGGGCTGCCTCCAGTTCCTGCAGACTTTGCGCTGGAGCGGCATGAACACAGAGAAGCACAATAGTGAGCGAACGAAGAGGTTTAATCGGGATGAGCATCATGGTAAGAAGTCCTGTGGTTGAGAGGAGAATTAACTTAGGAGATGCTAGACTTGCTCCCACTCATCTCGTGACAATCTTGCTTGCTTAAGCTATCATGAATTGGTGCTTGCCGCCAGAGAATGGTCCTTCAAAGCCGAGTCGGCGCAAAGCGGAAATGAGATCTCTGCGCTTGATAGGCCCGAAGTGAGGCATCAGGCAACTTCTTTTATTGTGAGAGATAGACCATCGACAGTGGGGAGCGGCAGGTTCCGTGAGACACGAACAAGAATCCACTCTTCCAACACTTCAAGAAGCTCCTGCCTGCACTCTTCAAGACTCGGCTTGTTGGCATACACTCCATCGAAGTCCGGAATCTCTCCATAGTACGTGCGATCGTCTTGAAGGATTTCATACCGGGCGCGCTTGAGAGCCGCCTGGAGATATGCGCTGAGCATGGTGGCAACCTCACTTTCTTGTACTCACTACAAAGCTACGATTTGTTATGCAGACTGTCAATGTTGCACCGACGTGAGCGGTAGACGACCAAGCATACCCGTCTGCCTCAGATAACTCGCGTGCGTGGGGCAGGGTCATCCTACCCCCGCTCCTTGCTTCTTCCCGCCCTTGTGGTTATTTTCTTTCCAACCCAATGTGCAATTTCCCTGCTGATACTGCCCCTGCTTTCTTTACACGTTCACTCTTTTGTTTCCATCTCTTGTCAGTCTTCGACTCCCGCATAGATTGTTCTCGTGAGGTTGCTCAGACTGACGAGCGTATGGTTGGCCATCTCTTGACATCGAGGGTGGCACGTGGATAAACCCCTCGCCATCGTTGATGTTGAGACCACGGGTGCCAGCGCGATCTATGGTCGCATCATCGAGATCGCGGTGATACGTGTAGAGGATGGGAAGATCAAGCGACAATTCCAGTCACTCGTCAATCCGCAGAGATTAATACCTCTCTCCATCGAACGGCTTACGGGCATCACGAACGATGATGTCGTCAATGCTCCACTCTTTGAAGAGATTGCCCGAGAGATCTACCGTCTCCTTGATGGCGCCGTCTTCGTTGCACACAATGCCCGGTTCGATTATGGGTTCGTCAAGAATGAGTTCCGGAGACTTGGCAAGACATTCAACGCCAGATGTCTGTGCACAGTCAAGCTTTCGCGACGGCTCTACCCTCAATACCGTAACCACAATCTCTCCAGCGTCATCGCACGTTTTGGGATTCGTTGCGATGGGCGCCACCGCGCCATGGGAGATGCTCAGGCGACGTATGAGTTCCTGAAGATCATTCAACATCGAGAAGAGCCTGAACATCTCGATGAGGTCATCAACAAGCTGCTCAAGATGAGCGCCGTGCCTTCCAATGTCGATCAGCAGACAGTCGACAATCTCCCCGAATCGTGCGGTGTGTATCTATTCTATGGGAAAGAGGGCGAGCTGCTCTATGTCGGCAAGAGCGTGAATATGAAAGAGCGGGTGCGGTCGCACTTCGCCAGCGACCATACCTCTTCTCGCGAGATGAAGATGTGTCAACAGGTGCACCGCGTTGAGGCGCGTCAGACGGCGGGAGAGCTTGGTGCGCTGCTGCTCGAATCGAAGCTCATAAAAGAGCTCCGCCCAATCTACAACGTCGCATCCCGTCGCCACCGGGACATTGTTGTGGCGCGGAACATCACCACCCCCAGCGGCTACACCGAAGTGCGCCTGGAGGAGATCGACTACATCAAGCCGGCAGACGCGCCGTCGATCCTCGCCATCTTCAAGCATACGAAGCAGGCAAAGGACTATCTCGACCGTATCTCAAAAGAACACAGACTCTGCCACAAACTGCTCGGCTTGCAACGGACGAACTCGTATTGCTTCGCCTATCATCTCCACCAATGTAATGGTTCTTGCGTTGGCGAGGAGCTGCCGGCGATCTACAATGCCAGAGTGGAAATGGCGTTCGCCGAGCGGCGTATCAAGGCGTGGCCGTATAATGGAGCGATCCTCATTGAGGAACGGGATGAGTTTTCTGGGGAGGGTGAGGTGTTCCTCGTGGATCAATGGTGTCTCGTGTCGAGCTTCAGGTATGCTGACGCCGGGTTCCAGCTCAAGATCTCCGGGCCACACCGGTTTGACTACGATGCATACAAAATCCTCTCCCGCTACATCCTCAACCGGGGCAACCGGAAGAACATCAAGTTGCTGTCAAGGGAGGAGATGTCCGCCTTGCTGGGGGAGGAATACCGGCATCAACCAGCTAACGAGTAGCCTTAGCAGGTTGTTGAAAAATCCGGGTGAACAGTCATTGCGAGCGAAGCGAAGCAATCTCGCCTTTGAATTCTTCCCGAAAAACGGGATTGTTCCGCTCTATGAATCCCGCTCATCAGCGGAATCCAGAAAGCGGGACTTCGTCCCGACCAAGAACGTCGGGACTCGCAATGACACTGAAATGTTTTTTCATCACCCTGTAGAGTATCATGGAAAATAGACCTGTCGTGGCATTTGGTGCATCAACTGACGTTGGATTGATGCGGAATGAGAATCAGGATGCGTACGGTGTTTTTGCTGCCAGTCCGGATGAACACACTTCGCACAAAGGTCAGCTCTTTGTTGTCGCAGACGGCATGGGCGGGCACAAGGGTGGAAAGCAGGCGAGTGAGCTTGCTGTGAAGATCATTGGCGAAACGTACTCCGCCGATGCAGACAAGAGTGTTCTGGAAAGTCTGGCAAACGCGTTGCAGGCTGCAAACGAAGCGGTGTATCGGGCCAGTCTCCGAAGTTCGGCTCTCTCGGGCATGGGGACAACGTGTGTTGCTCTTGTTGTCAGAGGGAACCACGTCCACGTTGCTCATATCGGCGACAGCCGGGTGTACCGGGTGACGAAGGCAGAGATCATTCAGCTTACCAGAGACCATACTGCCGTTGCTGAGATGCAGCGACGAGGCATAATTACTGCTGAGGAGGCAAAGTATCATCCGGAGCGTTCAGTGCTCTATCGGGCATTGGGCACCGAGTCGGTTGCGGAGATCGAGGTGCAGCCTGAGATTGTGGTCACTGCAACCGAGTGGTTTGTGTTGTGCAGCGACGGTCTCACGAACATGGTCGAAGATGCCGATATACAAGACGTTGTTATCAGCCACCCGCCACAGGAAGCATGCGAGACCCTTGTCGGACTTGCTAACGAAAGAGGCGGCGTTGATAACATAACCGTGATTGTAGTGCAGATATCGGAGCCCTGAAGAAGCTGACCGGCGTGCATCTCTTGCCTGTCACCCAATTATCTCCTACCCTAAACTCACCATGTCTGCCATTCTTGAGAAAGACTCACGGCTTTCCTTTCCTGCCAACATCGTCGTCAGTGCGTCTGCCGGCTCGGGCAAGACCTATACACTAACGCAGCGCTACGTGCAGTTTCTGCTCTCCGATTCCATTCCGAATAACGGCACACGCAACATCCTCGCCGTCACATTCACGAATCTTGCAGCAAAAGAGATGCGGCAGCGTGTACTGCACTACCTGAAGGCGCTCTCGCTTGGGAGTGAGAGGGAGTTGGACGAGATGAGCAAGCTCCTCTCACTTGAAAAGGGGACGCTGAGAGAGCGGGCGACCAGCCTGGTTGACGACATCCTCGCGCATTACGCGGACTTTCAGGT
>CAYHRX010000061.1:0-10916 GCA_964359075.1 uncultured Chitinophagales bacterium | reverse complement strand
ATGCACTTGTCATCTATGACGACCTCACAAAGCAAGCGCAATCATACCGGCAAGTGTCGCTGCTGCTGCGCCGTCCACCGGGACGCGAAGCGTATCCTGGCGACGTGTTCTATCTTCACTCGCGATTGTTGGAGCGCTCTTCGAAACTGAGCGAGCCTCTCGGTGGCGGCAGCCTGACAGCGCTTCCTGTGATTGAGACGCAAGCTGGTGACGTGTCCGCCTACATCCCGACGAACGTCATCTCCATCACCGCCGGCCAGATTTATCTCGAGCCGGGTTTGTTCAACTCCGGTGTTCGTCCCGCAATCAACGTCGGTATCTCTGTTTCTCGTGTCGGTGGTAATGCGCAGATCAAGGCGATGAAAAAGGTCGCCGGACGTCTGCGTCTGGAGCTTGCCCAGTACCGTGAGCTTGAAGCGTTTGCAAAGTTCGGCTCCGACCTCGATAAAGCAACACTGCAACAGCTACGACGAGGTTCCCGGCTTGTTGAGCTGCTCAAGCAGGGTCAGTATCAACCAATGACTGTGGAGAATCAGGTGGTCAGTATCTTTGCAGGCACAAACGGGTTCCTCGATGAGATCCCCGTTGAGCATGTGGGGCGCTACGAGCGTGAGATGCTGGAGATGATGGAGCTGAAACACCCGGACCTTCTTGCTGCGATTGCCGAGAAGAAAGACCTGACGGACGATATTGTCAGTCGGCTGAAGAGCACCTTAAGAGAGTTTACCGACTCATTCAAAGTCTCTGTGAACGCGTAACTGATACTGAAGAATGGCCACACTACGAGAAGTGCGCGCCCGCATCACCGGCGTGAAGAAGACTCAGAAGATCACCAGGGCGATGAAGATGGTTGCCGCGGCAAAGTTACGTCGGGCGCAGAGCAGCGTCGTCGCAGCACGTCCGTATGCCCGGATGCTGAGGCATCTTTTGGGACATCTGAGCTCAACGGTTGATCTCGCTGCCAATCCATTTGTTGTCCAGCGCGAAGTGAAGGCAGTTGCCCTTGTCGTCGTCACGGCAGACCGCGGGCTGTGCGGCGCGTTCAATTCAAACCTGCTGAAGGCTGCGGTGAATCATATCAACACCAATTACGCGCAGCTTTATGCAGATGGAAAGCTCAAGATCTTCTGTGTCGGTCGGAAGAGCTTCGATTTCTTCTCCAAGCGACACTACAAAGTTGCGGGGAAGTATATCGGCATCTACAGCAATCTCGTATTTGGCCAGGCGCAGTTGATTGCGCGTGAGATTATTCAGGGCTTTCTCGGTGGCGAGTTCGACAAAGTAGTGCTTGTGTACAATGAGTTCAAATCCATTGCCCAGCAGAAGATAGTTATCGACCAATTCCTCCCCCTTGCTCCTGCAACCGCTGAGACGGCATCAAAGGGCAGGCACATCCAGACCATGGCCAACTACATCTACGAGCCATCGAGCCGGGAGATTGTGGACATGCTTGTGCCGAAGCACTTGAACTTCCAGCTTTGGCGAGTTCTCCTTGAGTCCAATGCGTCAGAGCAAGGTGCACGCATGGCTGCCATGGACAACGCGACGGAGAATGCCAACGAGATGATTTCTTCCCTTCAGCTTGTGTACAACAAAGCGCGTCAGGCGGCCATCACAAAGGAACTCCTGGAGATTGTCAGCGGAGCCGAGGCGCTGAAGAAGACGGGGTAGGTGAAGAAGAAATATGCGTGTTCGGACACCGCCGAGGGTTAGGTTGGCGGTGTTTTCGTCTTTTGTGCGACGCGGAAGCGTGGTTGCTTTCGTATGCAGATTTCCGTACCTTTGTAACCCCGCGTGCGGGAAAATCGAGCCCATTTTCCTCAATTTTCGTCGGTTTGGTTGGCAATGTTTGAAGATCTGAGCGTCAAACTAGAGGGGATATTCAAGCGGCTGAGGGGTCAGGGAAAGATCTCAGAAGCAAACGTTGCGGAGACTCTCCGTGAGGTCAGGCGGGTCCTTCTTGATGCCGACGTCAACTACAAAGTGGCGAAGCAGTTCATCGAGGATGTACAGAAGCGCGCCATAGGTAAGGAGGTTATCCAGAGTATTACCCCCGGTCAGCTCATCGTCAAGATCATTTATGATGAGTTGACAAAGCTGCTCGGGACTTCGAAGGTCGAGATTGCATTCTCACCAACGCCCCCAAGCGTGATCTTGGTGGCGGGTTTGCAGGGTTCGGGGAAGACGACCTTTTCGGCCAAGCTTGCGAACCACCTGAAGTTCCAGGGAAGGCATCCGCTGTTGGCGGCGGCGGACGTGTATCGTCCGGCTGCCATCGACCAGCTTATCATGCTCGGCGGGCAGATTGGTGTGCCGGTGTATTCGGACCGTGAAGCAGGGCCAGTCGCAATAGCGCAACAGTCGGTTGAGCACGCGCGGAAGAACGCACGCGACACCGTTATCCTCGATACGGCGGGCCGCCTGCACGTGGATGAAGAGATGATGAACGAAGTCGCGGCGATCAAGTCGTCTGTTCATCCGCAGGAGATTCTGTTCGTCGTTGATGCAATGACCGGACAGGATGCCGTCAACACAGCGAAGGCCTTCAACGAGCGCCTGAACTTCGATGGCGCCGTGCTCACGAAGATGGACGGTGATGCACGCGGTGGTGCAGCAATCTCGCTGCGCGCAACCGTTGGGAAACCAATCAAGTTCATCAGTACCGGTGAGAAGCTTGACGCGCTCGAGAAGTTCCATCCGGAGCGCATGGCGTCGCGTATCCTTGGCTATGGCGACATCGTCACGCTCGTTGAGAAGGCGCAGGAGCGGTTTGATGAAGAGAAGGCGGTTGGGCTTGAGCAAAAAATCAGGAAGTCACAGTTTACGCTGGAAGATTTCCTCGACCAGTTGGGTGAAGTGAAGAAGATGGGTCCGCTCAACCAGGTACTCGGTATGCTGCCCGGCATGAACAAGGTTCCACAGGATACGATGCCTGATGACAAAGCATTGGTGAAGATCGAAGCTATCATCCAATCAATGACGCCGGAGGAACGGCAGAAGCCGCATATCATCAACGGACGCCGACGTCGACGCATTGCGCTGGGAAGCGGTACTACGGTGCAGGACATCAACAAGCTGATGAAGCAGTTCGAGCAGATGCAGAAGATGATGAAGTCGATCGGCAAGGGTGGCGGTCCCGGCCGGTTTATGCGTGGCAGACGAATGCCGGCGGGCTTCTGACGAGTTGAGAGACAATAAACGGAAATCACTCATAGGAGAAACATCTTGGCAGTGCGACTAAGGTTACGCCGGGTCGGCAAGAAGAAGATGCCGGTCTATCACATAGTTGCTGCAGATTCGCGCACGGCACGCAGCGGGAAGTTTCTGGAGATCATCGGACGGTACGATCCGCTCCAACATCCCCCGGATATTACGGCAAAGGAAGAGCGAGTCTTTCACTGGCTGAAGCATGGGGCGCTGCCCACTGATACTGTGCGATCTCTTCTGAGCCGGATCGGCCTGTGGATGAAGTGGAGCCTGACGAAGAAGGGCGTGGACGCAGCGACCATCGCGGTACAGATGGAAAAGTGGCAGATGCAACAGGTCGAGAAACGCCAGCGCGATGATGCGCGCAAGGCGCGGCGCGTTGCAGCTCGCAAAGCCAAGAAACAGAGCGAAGGCAAGCCTGAGGCGGCTCCCGCTCCCGCCGCTGAAGTGAAAGCTGAAGCGTAACCGCGAAGTGTGCGTTATGAGTTGAGCACATCCTCTGGTAGGTGGATGGCGCAGCTTACCTCATCAGTTGGTCTATGTGGGCCCGTACATCAAAGGAGGCGCGCTATGAAAGATTTCTTGGAATTCATTGCGAAGCATCTCGTGGATCATCCGGATATGGTAAGGGTTGAGCTTGAGGAGAAGGACAACAAAGCAATCTTCAAGCTGAGCGTGGGTGAGGAAGACGTTGGGAAAGTGATCGGCCGAAAAGGCCGGACGGCTCAGGCAATGCGGACACTGCTCGCTGCTGTTGCCGCCAAAGAAGGAAAGCGCGCAATACTGGAAATCAACGATTGAAACAGAAGCACCATACCCTCTATGCTGTTGGCACAATCGTCAAGGCGTTCGGTGTAAAGGGTGATTTGGTGGTCCGTCCGATGACGGATTCACCAGAGCGGTTCAAGAAGCTGAAACGTGTCCGTGTCGGAAAGCGGGAAGAGGAAGCGGAAGAGTACACTATCGAGTCTGTGAATGTCGAGGTCCGAGGCGTCCGGCTCAAGTTGCGGGAAGTGCCGGACCGTACAGCCGCTGAGCGGCTCGTGAGGTCGCTGGTTTTTGTTGATGAGAAACAGCGTGTAATCCCCGCGAAAGGCTCATACTTCATTCATGACATTGTCGGACTGCGTGTGGTTGATGAGCGCGACATGATGGTTGGAGTTGTGAAAGAAGTGATTCGGATGCCGGCACAAGATGTATATGTGGTTGAGCAGAACGGCCATGAGTGGATGGTCCCCGCCGTGAAAGAGTTTGTCACAGCGATCGACATTGAATCCAAGACCATGAAAGTGCGGCTGATAGAAGGGATGGGAGCGCAACGATGAGGATCGATGTCGTCACAGGTCTGCCCAGGATATTGACAACCCCCCTGAGCGAGAGCATCATGAAGCGAGCTCAGGAGAAGAAGCTCGTGGAGATCGTCGTGCACGACCTGCGAGAGTTCACGACGGACAAGCATCGGACGATTGATGATACGCCATACGGCGGCGGCGCAGGAATGATTCTCAAGCCGGAACCGGTATTCGCATGCATTGAGACCTTGCGGCAGCAGCGACACTATGACGAGGTGATCTACCTGACTGCAGATGGCGAGCGCCTCACACAACGCATCGCCAATGAGTTGTCGCTCAAAACGAACCTGCTGCTGTTGTGCGGCCATTACAAAGGTGTTGATGAACGCATCCGGCAGGCGCTGGTCACCAGAGAGATTTCGATCGGCGACTACGTGCTCACGGGTGGTGAGATTCCCGCCCTCGTCCTCATGGATGCACTTACACGGCTGATCCCCGGCGTGATGAGCGATGGCGAAGCGCTGCTCACGGATTCGTTTCAGGGAGATTTGTTGGGGGCGCCGCAGTATACGCGGCCCGCGGAGTTTAAGGGGATGAAAGTTCCGGACGTCCTTCTTTCCGGCAACCATAATGCGATAGCCGCATGGAGAGAGGAGCAGGCGCTCAAACGCACGCAGGAACGGCGCAACGATTTAATCGAACATTCATAACATCAGCAGCAACGGAGACTACCATGGAAAAGATCAAGCTCGTAGAGGCGACACAGATGAAGAGCGACATTCCCGCATTCGCGCCGGGGGATACACTCAACGTACATGTCCGCGTCATCGAAGGCGACAAAGAGCGCATACAACAGTTCCAGGGAGTGGTGATCGGACGCCACGGATCGGGAATGAACGCCACCTTTACCATCCGCAAAGTATCGGACGGCGTTGGTGTGGAGCGCATCTTCCCGCTGCATTCGCCTCGCCTCGCGAAGATTGAGAAGGTGAAAGAGGGCGCTGTGCGCCGCGCAAAACTGTATTATCTCAGAGACCTCGCGGCAAAACAAATCCGGCAAAAGACTACAGCGTAAGGAGAAACACATGGTAAGACACAAATGGCTGAACGTAGCCATTGTCCTCGTCGTAGCAATGGGAATTGTTGCAGCGGGCTGCAAGAAGGACGAGGAAACGACATCCCCCCGGGGTGGAACTACGCCTACCGCGCCGCAAGCGCCAACCATCACTAATTTTGGCGGAGTCTCTCCCACCAATGTTCTGGCGGTCGTCAGGGTCTCTGCAGAACCCCCATACCAATCCCTGGGGTTCTCATTGATGTGACCACCGGAACTGCAGTGTTCGGCGTTCCAGGACAGGACAAGGGAGATGTCAAGGTAACAGTTGGAGGTACTGACTATCCCTTCACGAAGAGTACGGTGAGTGGATCCGTATCGTATGCATTCGTCCCGTCGGCTGTAACTCCTTCCATTAACCTAAACAACGAACTCTTCAATCAACTCCAATCAATAAATTCACTCATCATCACAAAGGAGATCTTATGCCACTCACCACCAAACGTTCTGCTGCAATACTTGTCATGTTTGCACTCTTGAGCCTTATGCTCTGGGGATGCAAGAAAGACGAGGAACCGACGACTCCCCCGAACACCAACGCAGATATTCCAGCCGACCCCGGCGGCAGCGCGCCCGCTACGACGATCAACAATGTGGTCCCTGCTGCAAGTTTTAGCAAGACGTCCGGGAACGAAAGCCGCATACGCGTCAACCTCTTGGGATTGATTGACCCGATAACAGGTCAGCCAATATCGCTTACCGCGAACCAAAATGTTTTCATCACTGAAGACAACGTCCTTAAGGGAATCAAAATCAGCAGCGCCGGCGGTTCAACAACACTCACGGCAGATGTTGCCTTTACTGTTGACAATTCCGGAAGCATGGGAGAGGAAGCCGACAGCGTTGCTACAAAGATTATCGAGTTCGTCAACTTTCTTCAAGCAAGCGGATTGGATGTGCGCGTCGGTGTTGTTGGTTATAATGGCAGGGCGACTGGCGCTCTCAATTTGGGGACAGGAAGCGCACTCAGTGCGTTTCTCACACGAGTAGGGCGAAGCGGAACTTCGCGCACTACAGGATTCAGCGGCGCGGACTCTGCACGCTTTCAAACCGCAGCAGCGACATTCGCAACGGGAGTTTCTGGTGAGAACGGAATTGTGGGCGTTTGGTTTGCCGACTCGCTGTTCAGTTGGAGAGCGGGCGCGCAACGTGTGTACGTCAACTTCACCGATGAGCCAACACAGCCAAACAATATCGTCTATTGGTCAACCGAAGGACTCTGCGCTCGGTGGACTCCTGTCAAAGGAACGATTCACACAGTGTATAGTGCCGACACAACAAGGACATGGACGAGACTGCAAAACGAGCGTCCGTGGGACATGTCGGCATGCACAGGAGGAACAAGAATATTCATTCCGGCAACGGCAGCGGGTCTCAATCTGCGCACTCTCCCCGTCACCGGAGCGCTCGCAAACAGCAGGCTTGTTGAATTCCTAAGCGCAAATCCGAACGGGACGCATACATTGGTCATTACGGTAAAGACACTTACAGCCGACGGGAAGACAACATTCAACGGCATAACCTACTAAAGCTCCAAAACACTGAAGCACTAACGAGCCGGGAAATTCATCCGGCTCGTTTTCTTTGTGGTGAGCGCAAAACCAAATCACCGCCACTCAATTTTCCCCACCGTTTTTCCATCCGTCTCGAAAACAATCGCGCCTTCCTCATCAGTTCGCAAGACTTCAGCATTCATCAGGCGAAGTCTTTGCAAAACGTTTTCTGATGGATGATTGAATTTGTTATTTAATTATGTGATGACGCATGGTAATCAGGCCGTGTTGGTTGGTGAAGCCACATATATGCGGACGGTGACTCTACAATAGACCGCCAGTGAGAAATCTGCAGAAAGCTGTCGGCACTCTGCGGTGCCGGCAGCTTTCGTGCTTTTGGGATGAGTAGAATTGAATAAGCGCAAACGTCTTGGAGTGAACACAGAACTCTATTGCTCGCCCGTCTTTTTCGGGTTGAGCGATGAGCCGGAGTTTGAGTGCATCATTGACCTCGTTGTGAAGAACGCGATCAAGATGCGCGGACACGGTCTCGACGCAGCGTTCCTTTCACCCATCGACTATGCGCGTGAGAGCTCTGACTATTGCATCGTTCCCAATGTGGCCGTCTCCTCATGGACACCAACCGACAGCATTGTTCTTCACTTCAAAGAAGGCTTGCATACCGTCAAGACGTTGGTGGTTAGTCTGTCTTCAACATCCGAGGTGGTTCTCGCGTCCATCCTGCTGAGCGAGCGATTTGATCTGCGCCCAAAGTTCATTCCCATGGTGGGCTCGCTCGAGCAGATGCTGAAGTCTGCAGACGCAGCACTTCTCGTCGGCAATGCGGCGTTGGAACAGTCGGACAGCCACAGAAACAAGCTCGACCTTGTGGAGGAATGGCTCGACATGACGGATCTTCCGTACGTGCACGGTTTCTGGTGCGTACGTGAGTCGACAATGTCAGCCGGACATGTCGCGGCTCTTTGCCACGCCTGCGAACGCGGGCTTGCATCGCTTGAGGCCATTGCTCAGGCTCAATCACCCAACCACTCAAGAATATTCCCGCCCGACCGGCTCCTGCAATATCTGGAAAGCTTCTCGTTCACCCTCACGGACGAAGAGCAGGAATCGGTCATGGAATTCCTGAAGTACGCGTACTATCACGGCGTTGTCCCCGACATCGCCGACCTCAATTTCTATCCTGACGAAACAGAGGATGACGCGCTGCACGCACGTCCTTCCCTGAACTAGCCTCCCGTCCCTCCCGTTTCCACAGTCAAATTGAATCTTACCCAAAAGATGGGTAGATTAGCTCCAAATCCGTCGTCGCGCTTCCATGATCAAATCACTCTTTATCAAGAACTATGCGCTGATTGAGGAACTCTCCGTCGAGTTTTCCAATGGCCTCGTGATCATTACGGGCGAGACCGGAGCGGGGAAGTCGATCATCATTGGTGCGCTTGGATTGATCATCGGCGAGCGCGCAACCATTGATGTGGTGCGGGCAGGGAGCGACAAGACAGTCGTGGAAGGCGTCTTCGATATTGTTGGGAATAAGAAGATTGCGGCGCTCCTGAAAGCAAACGACCTCGACTTAACTGATGAGCTTATTGTCCGTCGAGAGATTTCAGCAAAGGGACAGAGCCGCTGCTTTGTGAACGATACCCCGATCACGCTCGCGCTGCAAAAGCAGATGGGCGAGATGCTCGTTGATCTCCATGGTCAGCATGAGCATCAGTCGTTGCTGCGGCGTGAGACGCACGTAGAAATGCTCGATGAGTTCGGAGGACTGGCAGGACTGGTGGAGGAGTTCCAATCTGCATACCGCGGTCTCGGTGCGGCATCGTCGCAGTTGGTGGAGATGCGCCAACGGGAGGAGCGTCTGAGGGAGAAGCACGAATTCCACCAGTTCCAGATCCAGGAAATTGATGCGATGGCTCCGCAGGCGGGCGAGGAGGAACAACTTGAAGCCGAGCTGAAGATTCTGGAGAACGCAGAGACACTCTACACGGCCACGGGAAAGATCTACGAGATGCTGTACGAAGGAGAGCAGTCGATCCACGATCTGCTTGTCCTGGTGCGCAACCAGCTGCATGATCTTGCCGACATTGACAAGCAGTTTGAGTCGGAGGCAAAAGAGAGCGAGGCGGCAGTTGCCATTATCAGTGAGCTGGCGAAGTTCACGCAGACCTACAATGCGAAGATCGAGTTCAACCCGGAACGACTCGAAGCCATCCGTCAGCGGCTTGGTCGTCTTACACAGCTCAAACGGAAATACGGAGGCACCCTTGAGAATGTACTCGCCCACCGCGAGAAGATCGGGCAGGAAGTTGCTCTTGCCGAGAACTTCGATGAGGTGATTGGTAAGTTGACTGCCGAAGTTGAAGGTGCACGAAAGGAGTGCGCCGAACTTGCCCAGCGGCTCACGGCAAAGCGACACGAGACAGCCAGGAAGATTGACAAGGGAATTGTTGCTGAGCTATCAAAGCTCGGAATTCAGAACGCCAAGTTCACCACAAGCATCACACAGTCCGAGCTGGATGGCGAGAGATCGAATGGCGTGGACTCCTCCGCCTACTTCGTTGCAGCCGGCAAGAAGAAGCTGGCGCTCAACCAGCGGGGATGTGATGACGTGGAATTCCTGATCTCGACCAACCTCGGTGAGGATGTGAAGCCGCTCGTGAAGGTGGCGTCCGGCGGAGAGGTCTCCCGCATCATGCTGGCGCTCAAGAGCGTCCTGGCGAAGTCCGACCGGTTGCCCGTGCTGATCTTCGATGAGATCGATGTGGGCGTAAGCGGCCGTGTTGCACAGGCAGTTGGACTGAGCCTGAAGAGTCTTTCCGCGTTCCATCAAGTCATCGCCATTACCCACCTACCGCAGATTGCCGGTCTGGCAGACACGCACTTTGTGGTCTACAAGATCGAGGATGCCAAACGCACAAAGACCTCAATCCGCAAGCTCTCGATTGATGATCGTGTACAGGAGGTCGCAAAGCTGATGAGCGGTGCAGAGGTGACGGAAGCGGGGATGATAGGAGCGAAAGAGTTGATGGTTTTTCCAAAGACGACCTGACTATGGCCCTCACAATCTACAACTCCCTCACCCGTCGCAAAGAAGAATTCAAGCCTCTCCACGAAGGCCACGTCGGCATGTACGTGTGCGGACCGACGGTGTACGGACACTCGCACATCGGTCATGCGAAGAGCTACGTCTCATTTGATGTCATCGTGCGTTACCTTCGCTACCTCGGCTACAAAGTAACGTACGTTCAGAACATCACCGATGTCGGACATCTTCTTGGTGATACAAATGAAGGTGAGGATAGGTTGTTACGCCAGGGCAGGCTCGAGCAAAAGCATCCGATGGAGATTGCAGATGCCTACACGCGCAGCTACTTCGAGGATATGGATGCGCTTGGGGTTATTCGTTCCGACATTGCACCGCGAGCGACTGGCCACATCATCGAGCAGATCGAGATCATCAAGCGGCTGATTGAAAAGGGATTTGCCTATGAAGCGAACGGCTCGGTGTACTTTGATGTGTCAAAAGACCCAGAGTACGGCAAACTGTCGGGGAGAAGCACGGAGGAGGTTGAGTCCGGAACGCGCGTACAGGTGAAGACGGAAAAGCGACATCCAAACGACTTTGCACTCTGGAAGAAGGCCGAGCCGGAACATATTATGCGTTGGCCGAGTCCGTGGGGCGCAGGATTTCCGGGCTGGCATGTCGAGTGCTCGGCAATGTCCATGAAATACCTTGGTGAAACATTCGACATCCACGGTGGCGGGATGGATAATCAATTTCCCCAT
>CAYHRX010000060.1:0-11179 GCA_964359075.1 uncultured Chitinophagales bacterium | reverse complement strand
GGTGGCAAAGAGGTGATTGCAGTAATCCTCGCGGCGGGGGTTTCTTCACGTCTCCGTCCGCTGACAAATGACACGCCGAAACCGCTGCTCCCCGTCGGCAACAAGCCCCTGTTGCAGCGAACACTCGAAGCTCTCCATCAGAGCCACATCAAGAGCTGTGTCCTTGTTACGGGATACCACAAGGAAAAGATCGAGGCATTTGTGGGTTCACTTCCACTCCCGCTTTCGGTCACGTGCGCGACAAATCCCCATTTTGCCACAACTGGCAACAACTACTCGCTCTGGACCGCCGGCCCGCACGTCGGCGGCCATGACATACTGGTGATGGATGCAGACATCCTCTTCGACCACAGACTCCTGTCTCTCATCATCAACTCCCCCCACAACAACAGCCTCATTGTTCGTCAGACCAGCCATCTCGGTGCAGAAGAGATCAAGGTGGAATTGGACAGCACCGGTGATGTTGTGCGGATCGGGAAAGAGATTGATCCAAAGGCGGCTGCCGGAGAGTCCATCGGGATAGAGAAGTTCTCGGGAGATGCCGTGAGGGAGCTCTTCCGCGTCCTTGACCGGAGAAAGGGCCACAACGAATTCTATGAAGCATCCTTCCAGCAAATGATTGATGGAGGAGTGAAGATTCACGCAGTCGACTCGGGCGGCCTTCCGTGCATTGAGGTTGACACGATGGAAGACTTGGATGCTGCAAACGAGCTTGCCGAATCGTTGCAATGATGAAGTCGGCAGGACAGTATTCGTATGACCTCTCAGTCAAGTCGGATGTGTCGGATGAACTCATCAACGTGTACGTGCTGCGCCCGATCGCAGGCGTGCTTGTCCAGATCCTCTACCGCACTCCTGTCACTCCAAACACCGTAACGCTTACAGCAGTCCTGAGCGGTATGGTCGCGGCAGCGCTCTACCTTCCCGGCACGCCAACCTTCACCGCATTGGCGGGAGTCTGCATAACGGTGAAAGACCTGCTCGACTCAGCCGATGGTCAGCTTGCGCGTGCGAAGCGGATGTTCAGCAGGACCGGCCGCTTCCTTGACTCGATCGGTGATTTCCTGGTGAACCTTCTCGTCTTTTCCTCAATCGGGTACACGCTGAGCACAATACAGAACACCATCTGGTACGCTGTGCTTGCGGTACTTGGATTTATGGGGATAACTCTGCGTGTATCGTACCATGTGTTCTATCAGACATCATTCCTGCATCTGCAGAGAGAGTATGAAGTCAACAGGGTCACTGAAGAGATACGCGAGGGGGATTTGCATTCAGGCAGAGGCACTCTCTGGCTTCAACGTCTCTTTCAATCCCTCTACGGCTGGCAGGATCGATTGATGCTGAGACTTGATCGGTGGTGCAGGGAATCGGCTGAAGGTAGGGGTTCGTGCCGTGACAGGGACTGGTATGGGGATAGGATTGGGCTGAGACTCTCAGGATTTTTGGGGATGGGAACTGAACTGTTGCTGCTGACGGCGTGTTCGCTTGTGAACCAACTCGCCCTCTACCTCTATCTGAACTTGCTCCTGATGAACGGCGTATGGGCTGCAAGCATCTGGTACCGACGCCACACCCTTGCGCGTCGTTAGTGGTTCTGGATTTCCCGGTTCATCTCACGTAGCAACCGTGTCTCAATGACCAGGTAGTCTTCCGATGACACTGCGTACATCGTCCGCAGATTGTCCTTCGTAACGGCGTCCTCCGGGGTGATAACTCCGTTCTTCAACGCGGAGCGGAGGGCAGCCGTGAAGACCTCGCGCTGCACTTCCCGCTCCATAAGCGCGTGCTCGTTCCCGTCCACCCCGAGCGAAGGGCGGACAATATCGAGCATGGACTGTTCTTCCCTGCCCGGCTTGCCGTCAACCCAGGCATCTCGCAGCATGTTGCGGTAGGTGTTCACGGATTCTTGCTTCAACAACTCCCGACCCTCCTGGGCCAGACGCTCCTTTTTCTCCTCTTCTTTCTTCCACACCTCCCCCTCAACCGAGCGGTTCTGCGGAACGGCCTGGGCCTCTTTCTTCCGCTCCTGCGCTGTGAGAATTCTCATTTCCAATTCCTGGGCATCAGCGTTGCCAGGATCCATGGCATAGACTGTCTCAATCTCCTCCCCCGCTTTGTCATACGCTCCTTCGGCAAACAACTCTTCGGCATGCTCGAGGCATTCGGAAATCCTCGCCGCCCGGATTGCCTTTCGCTCTTCCTCCTCCTTGTCGCGCCGGGCCTGCTCCTCATGTTTGCGCTGCAGTTCTTCCAGCTTGCGTTGCTGCTCTTCCTGAAGCAGTTTTGTTCCCTCCTCTCTCCGCAGGTATTCCTGCCGGGCCGCGTAGATCATGCGCTCCAGCAGTCGCCCCTTTTCATGTGTCGAATTGAGCAGGAAGATCTTGGTGACCTCCTTCAACGCTTCTTCGAACTTGTTTTGGAGGATCAGCTCTTTGCCGCGCTCAATGTATGAACGAATCTTTTTCTCCTGGGCCAGCTTTCTTCCTTCCTCAATCGCTTCCCGTACCGCCTGCTCGTACTTGCGGGTCTCCTCCTCTTCACGCCGACGCTGCTCCTCCACCTCCTGCTGGCGCTGGCGTTCCTCTTCTTCTTTCTGACGCTGAAGTTCTTCTGCACGGCGCCGTTCCTCTTCCATCCGCCGCTCGATTTCCTCCTGCGCTTTGCGCTTCGCCTCCTCTTCGATACGCTGTCGCTCGCGCTCGAAGCGCTGCTTCTGTTCCTCAGCCAGACGCTTCTGCTCGTCGTCAAGGCGTGCGCGCAGCTCTTCCTCAATTTGCTTGCGGACCTTCTCTTCTGCCCCCCGACGCGCTTGCTCTTCCTCCTCTTGCGCCTTGCGCAATTGCTCAAGCTTCAACCGCTCTTCTTCCAGGCGGGCCCGGAAGTCCTCTTCAAGACACTTCCGTTCCTGTTCCAAGCGAACGCGCTCTTCTTCAAGCCTTCGTGCCAGTTCGCTTTCCGTGCGGCGGAGTTCTTCCTCTTTCCCCTGACGAACAGCTTCGGCAGCCTCCAGAGCTTTCCTGTTCATCTGCTCAAGGTTCTGACGCTCCTCCTGGAGACGCCTCGCCATCTCTTCTTCAACGGCGCGCTTCGCCTCTTCTACTTGCCTGGCAAGTTCCTCCGCGAGCCGCTGACGTTCCATCTCCAACTGCTTCTGTGCTTCTTCCACAATGCGGCGCCGAATCTCCCCCTCCGCCTCTTTCAGCTGAAGGGCTGATTGCTCTTGCCGCGCTTCCTCCTCCCGTTTGCGCTGCTCCTGATCTTCCAGTAACTTCCGGGTCTGCTCTTCATGCCTGCGGCGTTCCTCTTCAAGCTTCCGATTTGCCTCTTCCAGCTTCTTCATCACTTCTTTTTCAGCCCTACGGAACGCTTCCTCGGCCTCCCTGCGTCGTTGTTCTTCATCGCTCCTCTGGCGCGCCTCGGCAATTGCGAGACGACGTGCCTCCTCCTCAAGAGCTCTGCGCTGTGTTTCGAGTTCCTCTCTGCGGCGTTGTTCATCGGCCTCGGCCTTGCGCCGCAATTCAGACTGAGCTTCGGGAACTGGTGATTTCTGCCGTAGTGGGTGAGGTGGGGGAGCAAGTGCGGGTTCTGCCGCGGCGGGAAGTGCTGGAGCAGGTTTAGCTGTTGCGGTGGGAGCCGCAAGTTCCGGGGTTGTCACGTCGCGCTTCTCCATCGCGTAGCGCACGCGTTCCTGGTACGCAATCGCATATGGGTTGTGCGGATCGACTTCCATAGCAAGGCGGACAAGACGAGCGGCACCCTCATAGTCGGCAACCTTGAACAACTTGTCTGCCATCTTGAGGTATTCGCCGGCCTTCTTACGTCGTTCCTGTCGTGTTGCGTCGTCCAGTTCCGGCATCGGCAACGAAGTGTTCTCCTCCTGACTCGGGGCGATGTGGGGCTACTTTTCGCAGAAGAATATATCCATAATCACTTTGAATGTCAACGCGAAGGGAGCTGTCGGTGGAACAGTCGCTGCAGTAGAGTGATGAGCACAGAGAATTAGATATGCGCCCTAGCGGGTGACGGCTTTCTGGAACTCCGGGTCGGACCGGAGATTGTAGAAGTCCATGTCCAGAATGCTGGAGAGCCGGTAGCGTTGGTCAACAGCTTTCGAGAGATACTCGAGCGCCTGTGTCCTGTCGGTTTGCAGCGCAAACATGCGCGCTGTGTTGTAGAGAACATTCAGGTCAAACGGGGCGAGTTGCCGGGCACGCGTACTTGCCTCGATCGCGTTTTTGAATGCACCCAGCCGCGTTTCCGTGAGGGCGAGATACGAGTACGCATAAGCGTCAAGGGGATTGGCGGCGATGGTTTCTTCGAGCACGATCTTGGCCCGCTGGAGTGTTGATTCCCATTGCTGCTTGGGTCGACCTGCCGTCTGATAAATGCGACCGAGCTTGTAGTAATCAACATAGTGCTGTGTCTGGGCAACACGATCAACAAGGATCTGGGCAGCGCGTTCCGGCTGGTGTGTGTATTCCAATAGGTCTGCATATCCAGCGCTTGCATACTTGCTCTTGTCCGAAGCGTACCGCATTCCTTGCTCAAAGCTTTGTAATGCTTCTCGATACACACTGTCGTCATTCTTTTCTTGAAGTCTAAGGTTCTCATCGCGAAGATGTTGGATCGACCCCAATGTTGTGTAGGAGTCGGCATTGCGTGGATCATCCGCCGCCGCTTTCGCAGCAACTTTCAATGCGTCATCAATACGTCCTTTGATAGCATAGGCAACAGCAAGTCTGCGCTGAGTTTCAGCATCGCTCGGAGCAAACACGGCCCCGCGCTCAAGCTCATCAACAGCCCGGTCGTACTGAAGTTGGTACTGCGCGATAAGCCCGCGAACCCGGTAGCTCTCCGATGAGCGCGCCCCCAGAGAAAGCGCCCGGTTCAGATACCTCCAGGCCGATTGCACATGCGAGATCAGAGTATCCGTCTCCCGATCAACTGCCATCAGGTGAGCCCAGGCGCCTCCGATATACGCTTCAACGAACAGCGAATCCTTCTCAAGGGCTGACGAGAACGCAGAAAGTGCACTTGGAACCGCGGAAGGATCAGGCTGTCGCAGATACCATCGCCCCCGTGCATAGGCTTCATACGCTTCCGGCGCCGTGTGTGATACCCGAGCAAGTAACTCCTCTTCCTGCGGGGTCGTCTGGACCTTCATTTCTCGTACGGTTGTACGGCCAATTTCGCGCAACGCTGATTGGAACTCCCGCATTGAGTTCTGCGTCTGGGCAGACCATACCGGCTTCGCTGAGAGCGTATCAAATAATGTCACCTGGAATGCCACGCGGTCTTCATTCTTCAACATGTTCCACTGCAGGAAGTAATTCGCCCCCAGGCTGCGTGCGACTTGAGAGAAGTTGCCCGCGTAGGTACGGAGTGAAAGAGCGGTTGGCGCTGCAATAACTCTCAGCTCGCCTACCGATGCCACCGCGCTGATAAGGTCTTCCGTCACAGCATCGGCAAGGAACTGCGTGGAACTGTCCACACTGGCACTGAGCGCTGGAAGCACCAACAACGAGTACTTCGGCGGGAAGACGGCTTGCTTGAGACTCGCAGCAATAAAGTAGGCGGAGGTTGCAACGGCAACAACACCAATGCCGATGAGAACAGGCTTCACAGGAATGTGTATTTTCGAGATCTGCGCAACGA
The DNA here is from genome assembly GCA_964359075.1 of uncultured Chitinophagales bacterium. GTDB lineage: Bacteria > Bacteroidota > Ignavibacteria > UBA10030 > UBA6906 > UBA11986. The sequence goes on along the minus strand of CAYHRX010000060.1, from coordinate 5,521 downwards.
TACGTTCCAGCAACGGCAGCTTCGGAAGCGACGCCGGACCCTCTGCTACGGCAGGAAGTCCCAATTCATCTTCCGCACGCACCACCTCCCTGCTTCCCCATACGTCACCGGCGGAGGGCGGCGGCGCAACAGGTTGAGGTGCCGGAGCAACAGCCGCCTCTTCTGCCCTTCGCCTGGCCTCCTCTTCACGCACACGATCCGCAAGTTCCTTTGCCTTGGTGATACTGGCTGCCAGCTGCTTCGCTTCGTCATGTTCCGGATCCATGGCAAAGATCTCGTTCAGACATTCAACACCCTTTTCATATTTCTCACTCTGATAGTACGCGTTGGCCTTTTCGATGAGCCCGGAGATCTTTTTCTGCTGTGCTTCGCGCTGCGTCCGTGCCTGGGCTGCTTCCTCCCTGGCCTTTTGCTCCATGGCCCGTTTCTTTGCCTTCGCCTCCTCTTGCTGCTTCCGCCGCAGTTGATGGATCTGTTCACGCAACGACTCCACTTCATCATCATCTACACCGAGCGAGCTCAGCTCTTGCAACAACTCATTTGCTTTGTCGAGCTTGCCGCGATCAATTGCGATCGACAATTTCTCTTTGAGTTCTCGTACCTTCAATTCCACTTGTGGGAATTCTGGCGCGCGTGAAGGTGGGGGTGGCGGAGGCGTAAGGTCGGGAGGCGGTTCTGGTTCAGCAGGAGCAGGCGTGGTAACGAGGTTAGCCTTCTGTTCTTCTTCCTCAATGCGTTTCAGTTCTGCTTCTTCTGCCCTCTTCCGAATCTCTTCCAGCAGTTTCTGTCGTTCGAGATCTCTCAGCTTCTCTTGATCATCCAAAGCCATAGTGTACCGGTCGGTGGCAGAAGAACAGCCTCAGGCAGAAGAACTCACAAAAGGCAACAAAAATATATCCAAAACGTATACGAATGTCAACAAAACGGGGTAGTGCCTGAATTTGGGAACAGAGTTAGGCTCTAAATAGCGAAGGAAGATTAACGCGGCGGTGTTCATCGCAAGCAACTACTAATTCTGGTCTAATAGATGGATAGGCTCCCGTAACCAGTATTATGAACATATTCTCTGTTCGACCAAAGTTGATTGCGGGTATCAAGTCGGAATCTGGAGTAACAAGAATGATTTTCTTTACTAACTTCCTGATGGACAGGCTCACTATCTCCATCCCGATTTTCATGTCAATCTGTTTTTCATTAAGAATAGGTTCAAAGTCGTCGTCACGTAACTGACGAGGGTTCTTTTGGATTTCCTCAATTGCCTCCAGCCTGATCTGCCAACGGTCAAATGATGACCAAGACGTTTTGAATTTGAAAAACGGATTCGCAGAAAGCTTCCTCTGGAATCTTACCCTCATCCAATGAGCTGGATGAATGTCAAAGTTCATTGGCTCATGTGAAATCGGAAGATTCTGAATCCCCGTATATGCTCCTCCCTCATAATAATTGACCTCGTGGATTCGCTCCATACCTCGAAGACAGCCACCACAGAAGGTCTTAATGTCTTCCGGTTTCGGATGCCGATTAATGGCGTTTCTGATAATGAGTCTTGTGAAATGTCCATCCAGCAGTATCGCAGTAGGTTCCATCTTCTTCAATTAAAAAAAACCCCCTGCGCGGAAAAGCACAGGGGGCTGCCGGCCTACCGGCGCTAACGGATTCAGTTCTTTTGAACTGTAAGCTGACAACAATATAATCCCTTCTTATTATTTATCAAACCACTCAAAACCACCAGAATCGGCGCATAGCACAGTATTTTGAGTGCGACACATTTTTTTATGTTTTATCTGTTGACTTTTGGTTTATTTTGGTTATATTGGTGCAACACACAACAGAATGGGGTAAGCCATGCCAACCAAACATCCACCTGCACTTCCTATCAATGAAGCGATTTCCGTCGTGAAGGATATGTACTCTAAGCACGGGGGAACAGAGGTCGCTATTGATCTAATGCCAGAAATTCTTGGCGTAAAACCAAGCAGTAGCTATGTGCCTGCTCAAATCGGCGCACTTCAAAAATTTGGTTTGGTGCGTAAGGCCGATAAAGATATGCTGGAATTGACCGACTTGGCTATGCAGATCATCAAACCAGTCGGAGACGAAAAGGATCGCGCTATTATCAGCATTTTTGAGAAAATAGAAGTTCTCTCAGAGCTATATCAAAAGTTTGGGAAAACAACCCTCCCATCACAAGAACAACTAAAACAGTCCCTTATGAAGAACTTCGAGATCGGAAGGGACACGGTTGACAAATGGTATGAATTCATCGTACAGTCATTCAAAGCCCTAAACTTGGTTGATAAGAATGCCCTAACCGGATCATCACTCGATACTTTAACAGAAACTGTAAACAAGCAGTCAATAGGGAAGAATAGACTAAGCCTGCCAATATCTGATGGGAAGGTCTTTGAATATGTCTTGCCAAGCGGCTATACAGCACAAGACCTTGATATTATCAGTCGCTTCTTCGAGTTCTTGAAAACAACAACAAAATAAGAAGGGCAACTCGTCAATGCCAATCAACAGAGTTGCCCGAATCCACTTAACGACATGGGGTTGCCCCACGAGAAAGGAGAAGATGATGTTTACCGCGTTCGCTGGCTCTACACACAAAGCCAGAGGCTTAATATAACATCATCCGCTATTTAAGCGGGCTTACGGGTGTATCGAGCACCCACAAGCCCTAAACATCAACCATGAGCTGGTAAGAGCCATGATCGAGCCTGATATAAAGATAAGCTCCTGCCAGCCCAAAGTCAATAGGAGCTTATCATGGCGAATCATCTTCCAATCGAAAAGAAAGCCCTCATTCTCTCTCTTCTCACTGAGGGTCAATCCATCAGAGCTACTTCCCGAATCACAGGCGTTGACCAAAATACGATCATGTCATTGTTGGTCAAAGCGGGTGATAAAGCCCGCGATCTTCACGACACAATGATGCAGAACCTACAATGCAAGTTCGTTCAGGTGGATGAGATTTGGGCTTACGTGGGTTGCAAAGAGAAGCGCGTCAGACCAAACGAGGAACGAGAACGCGGGGACTTCTACACGTTCATCGCCGTTGATGCACAAACCAAACTTGTCCCCTGTTACCGTGTCTCAAAGAGAGATGGGAGAACAGCGGCCTCATTTATGATGGAGCTTTCGGTTCGTGTGCCTTCACGCTTCCAACTGTCAACGGATTCATTTGCAGCCTACGAGAACGCTGTTGATCGTGTCTTTGGTGCTGATATTGACTACGCACAAATCCACAAGGAGTACGGCGAACCTGTTGACGGCCAGAAGCGTTACAGCCCGGCTCACATAATACGCGTGACAAAGAAAGCAATCTCAGGAGAACCACGAACAAAGCATATCTGCACAAGTCACGTAGAACGTCAAAACCTCACTGTACGAATGCAGAGCCGTAGATTCACTCGGCTTACAAATGCGTTCTCAAAGAAGGTATGCAACCTTGAAGCCGCTGTTGATCTGCATTTCTTCATGTACAATTTTTTGAGGATTCACAAGACGCTACGCGTTACTCCCGCAATGGAAGCGAAAGTAACTAATAGGCTCTGGTCGTGGAAAGATTTGTTGATGTGGAAGGAAGAGAAGAAAGCAGCTTGAAGCTACTTTGACGGTTTCGGTTGTTCTACAATGGCAACATCTTCGTCCAAGTCAATATCCGTAACTGCCTTCATATCTCCCTTTATGGCATAGCTCGCTTCGCGCAATGTGTTTGAATAATAATCTTCAGCAGCTTTCCATGTACGAAATATACGGCAACGTATCTTTGAAACAAAAACACGAGGCTCAAGAGCGAGGAAAAGGGCAGCCGTAGAGTTCATCTTATCAAAAATGTCCTTTCGTAAGGGGTGATCTTGTGTCAATAAGCCAGGATTGAAATTCTCAAAGACAAAATTCCGAATTGCATCCTTCACCTTTCGCCAATCCTGTAAATCAACAACAGGAGGTGCTTTCCCATCTTTCCCCTGTTCATACTTTCTAATAGTTGCCGCCGATGGGTCAAGATGATTCAAAGCCGAAAATAGCTCGCTCGAACCTCTATAGAAGTAATCATCCGAGATTATTACCACGTCAACATCAGACGTTTTGTCAAACGGCTCTCCAAATGAATGGGGCGATGTGCTGAATCCAAGTTTTGCGCTACCCACTATACACACGTCCTGAGAACCAACGCCGAATCTATCCGCAACCTGTTCCCTGAAGACGACATACTTCATAGGACTTGCTTCAAATACAGTCGGTGTGCCTTCAAGTAGGAATACCTTGGCAAGTATCCTATGACTTTCAAGAGTAGCAACAAGTTGTTTGAACTCGTCAAACGTGGGGGATTTTCTCCCGCCAAGCAATTCTAACAACTTTTCGTGGGGAGATTGTTCGGGTTGGTTTTTTTCTGCCATACTATCCTCTGAGGAATGTGAGCGGGATAGTAAGCTAACCATTTTAGCAGCTAAGTTCAAATTCAGGCACTACCCAAAACGGGGGTTGCTTTCTCTGAAGAATCTTTCTACGTTTGGTTCGCACTCTTACAACTGAAGGAGATTTCCCATGATCGCTTTCTACGGATTTGTCATTCTCGTCGTACTGCTCGTAGCGTGGGTGATTGGCAAGTACAACTCTCTTATCACACTCCGCAACCAGGTTGCCAACGGGTGGAAACAGATTGACGTCCAGCTGAAACGCCGCCATGACCTCATCCCCAATCTTGTGAACACGGTGAAGGGGTACATGGGGTTTGAGCAGGAGACATTGGAGAAAGTCATCAAGGCGCGCAACGCGGCCGTAAGCGCGACGGGCGTTGGCAATATCGCCGCCAAAGAGGGAGAGCTCAGCACGGCTCTTTCCAGGCTGTTCGCTTTGGCCGAGAACTACCCTACATTGAAGGCGAACGAGAACGTCAAGCAGCTCCAAGAGGAGCTCTCCAGCACTGAAAACAAGATCAGCTTTGCGCGTCAGTTCTACAACGACATTGCTACAAAGTTCAACATTGTGCAACAGGTCTTCCCCGCCAACTTCATAGCACAACTCTTCGGCTTCCAGGCGGCGGAATTGTTTGAAGTAAAAGAAGCGGCAGAGCGAGAAGTGCCTACAGTTGATCTTTCACTGAGGAAGTGACTGCTGATCAATGGCACAACTGCCGCCAAACATCTACGAGCAGCAGGCTGCCAACAGGCGCAACACTATCATCGTAATGGGAGTGTTTACGCTGTTCGTTGGGTTCCTCGGATTCGGGGTCGACGCGTTTGTGCTGGGAACGGAGATCCCCATCGCAACATTCATTGCACTTTGCATCGGCGCAGGAACTGCCTTCTGGGGGTTAAACAACGGCGCAGTCTCCGTCCTCACATCAGCCGGCGCTCGTCCCGTCCCACCTGAGGATCCGAAATACCAGCAACTCAGAAATGTGGTCGATGAGATGTCCATCGCTTCAGGGCTCCCCCAACCACAATTGTTTGTCGTTCCGGACCAGGATCCGAATGCGTTCGCAACCGGCAAGGACCCCGAGCATGCGTGCATT